>NZ_JBUBKD010000048.1:0-3732 GCF_054902215.1 Nitrospira sp. CMX1
TGAACTCGACTTTGCACTGCCAGGAGGATGCGGCCTCGTTGACCCGATTGATCACATCCGCCGACTTCACGGTGCTAGGGGTAATGTCCACGAGGACATGGCTGGGGACGCGGTTGAAATCGACGCTGATCACACCGGGAATGGTCTGCAAGATCTTGCCGATCTCCGATTCTTTGTCGCTACAGCCGGCTCCAGTGAGCGTCAAAGGAAGACGCTCTTTAACCGGTGGTGCGGCCGAGGCCGGGAGTGAGATGAATAGACTGACGGCAAGAAATGCGGCGGATAGAACTAGTCGAGACAAAGAGTGTGGCATCAGGCAAACTCTCTTTTATAGATGAGCGTAGTGGAGAACCAGCACACAGGAACATATGCATAAGCTACACGATCCTGCCTTCGCTTGTCGAGACATCTGGAACCAGACGTGATCTGGTCTGAGCTGAACAGGTTCCTCTCATCTGTTGTTTGCCCTGAAGTATTTCTTTGCATGGCAAAGTAAAATCTCTGCGTATTGTATCGACTCATCTGGACTCATCGTGTGAATCCAGCGATAATGCCTCCCTCATGACTGCCCTGGTTGATCCACCATCTTGTTCATGGCCGGAAGTCGTCGGCCTCATTCCCGCTGCTGGACAGGCCAAGCGACTTCAACCCTTTCCTTGCAGCAAGGAGTTGTTTCCCGTCGGCTTCACAAAAGATTCGAAGACGGGGATGCCGCGACCGAAAGTGGCGTCGCAGTATCTGTTGGAAAAATTTAAAACGGCGGGAGTGTCCAAGACCTTCATCGTGATCCGCGAAGGGAAATGGGATATCCCGAATTATTTTCAGGAGGGAGTGGGGGTCGGGATGTCGCTCGCCTATCTTGTGATCCCCGGCTCGCTTGGACCGCCGGACACGCTTGATCGGGCCTATTCCTTTGTTTCCCAGTACCGGATTGCATTCGGTTTTCCCGATATTTTGTTCGGCCCGCCGGATGCGTATCGCCAACTGATTGAACAGCAGGAACGAACGGGTGCGGATGTGGTGCTTGGGTTGCACCGTATTGAGGATCCACGCATCTGGGATATGGTGGACGATGATAATGAGGGGTGGGTTCGTGAGATTGTGATGAAACCTGCTTCAACCACACTCACGTTTGGCTGGTGTTTTGCCGTGTGGACTCCGGTCTTCTCCGAGTTCCTCCACCGGTTCTTGCGTGCGGACGAAACAAAACAGAACATGGGGCGGTTGGCACATACGGCCAACGATCCCGGAGGGGATTTAGCTGTCGGGGTGGTTTTCCAGGAGGCCCTCAAGGCGGGGCTTCGGATACAGAATGTGAAGTTTCCACAAGACAGGTATCTGGATATCGGGACACCCGACAATCTTGCCAAAGCCGTTCGACAACAGATTATTGAGTGATGAGTTTGCTCCGCAGCGTCTGTGTCGCTCTTTGATTATCTATCTCGGAAAGCCGTCCTATTTGGGTTGCACCAAAAAGGCTTTAGACCGGGCATTGCCGCCGCCGGCAATGATATCGATGAATGACATGCCGGGTTGGATATCAGGCACAATGACCTCAATCGTTGTGTCATTCACAAACTTGTAATCGATCTTGGATGGGCCTGCCACACTGAGTGCCACACCTCGGAAACAAGCTCTTGTCCCGAAGTTTTCACCTGTAAGGGTTATGGTTTGCCCGGGCTTGGCTTCATCGGGCTCCACGCGCAGGATTTTAGGCTTTCGACTGCTATCGCAGACGGGATCTTTCTCCAGCTGTTGCTCGTCATGCCCCTTGATCGATTCCGCGTCGTGCAGTGTATACCCGGCGCCTTCGACGATCACCCCCTCTTCGGCAAGAGCAACGCGTGATCCAACATGGGTCATCACCAGCCACGAAAGAAACAGGAAGAAAAAACGGAACGGGCTTGCCATCAGGATCTCCCTTCATGCGGAGTGACGGAATTACTTGCTCGACATAGCCACATACAGTTCTCCGACAATGGCTTGACCGGAAGGAGACAACGCAAATTTGATAAAAGCTTCAATAAGAGGATTCGCCTCTTTTTTCGAAAGAAGAAGCAGTGGACGTCGCAGACTGTATCGCCCATCTCGGACCGTTGGGACTTCAGGCTCGACTTTATCAACCGGCAGGAGCCGGACGGCCACCCCATTAGCGACAGCAGAGAGGCCGGTACTCAACGACACATACGCGACGGCAGAGAGGGGCGGAAGGGCACCCACGACGGTCTTGATGACCGTGTCGTCTGATCCGATAACCTTTGCGGCCCCAGGAATCTTTCCAGCGATCCCGAGGCGGGATTCAAACGCTTCACGGATGTTCTGGCTGCGAGATCGATCAATCAACAGGATTCTCGTCTCGGGCCCACCCAATTCCGACCATTCTCGGATCTTTCCGGAAAACATCTCGGCGACCTGTTGAGTCGTCACTTCCTTGGTGAAGTTTGAGAGATGGACGAGAATCCCAATGCCGTCCCACCCGATTTGTGAGGCTGCCAGTGTTGCGTCCTCCATGCTTGTCACGGCAATCTGCGCCTGGCCGGCCTGGACTAACTGCGCCGGCGTTGAATCTTCGTCCCACAAGATATCGACATAGGCACGGGGATTGGCTTTTTCGAAGGCACGTGCCAGGACCTCAATAGTCGCTTGTTCAGGGCCGTTACCGGCGATGATCAGATTTCCTGCAACCTGTGCCGATGTGTGGGGAGGGGAGAGGAAGAGAATCAGACCCACACAGAGTAGAGTGATTAACGATTGTCCTGGCATGGATGCTCTTCGCCACCAGGAACCCGGATGACTCTTGCGGCGTAGCCAGGCCGTCGGAAGATGGTTCACCATGGTTACGACTCGGACGTGGTTCGGTTTGCCGTAGAGGACTCGGATTCGGACGACATGTTCGGTGGCGGGACATTGCGCTGTGCGTTCAACGGCGGCAACTTGACGAATCGTTCCATCCGTTCCTGGTTCATGGCCTTGGCCTTGATTTCGGTGAATCCGGGTTTGCGGGTGCCGACCACATTGGATGAGAACGCGGAGAGAAGGCGCGTGGCCTCCCTCGCATGGCAATGGGGACATTCGGTGTCTTCCACCCTGGCATAGACTGACTGGGTGGCCTCAAATTGTTTCTCACACCGTCCGCATCGATATTCATAGAGTGGCATAGGATCCTGTCCTTTCTCTCGGCCGGTATGAGTCCGCGTCTTGCGTATTCGTCAGGGATCTGTACCTGAACGAAGTGTTCGCGGGATCGTGGTCCTACCGAGTCAGTTAAGACTATCGTTCAAGATCGTTCGGCAGTGTGCCGGAGTCTCTATTCCAACGAGTGGAGCCGTTCAGATCTTGACAAACAGCCCTTGTGCAAGCGATGCTGATCAGCTTACGATATTCTGTTCATTCTAACAATTTACGCGGCTCAACTGCCAGCTCTAGAGGAGGGTTTCGATGCCAGTGCTGATTCGACGGTACAAGGGGAATAACGGCGTCATGCAGGAAGAACGAATCGACGAAGATGATCGGATCGCGCGCTATATGAGGCTCTTCGAGAAGGATGATGTCAAAAAGCTGCAGACCGGCGTGAAGTGTTTTATTGAAAAGGATGAATGGCAGCTCCTCCCGTGAATTGGTCAAGGGGCAGAAGTAGGGCGTGTACCTGTGTGAACGTTGCTTACCACTCACCCCTTACCGGCTAGCATGATCTACTGGTTGCATATTGCCCGTGCCATCGACCGTGTGACG
>NZ_JBUBKD010000049.1:0-21120 GCF_054902215.1 Nitrospira sp. CMX1
GTGGCGTAAACTAGTTGAAAGAGGTTCTTCCGCAGTAACGGCCCGCCTCCTCAGGCGGGCCGTTTTCGTTTTACCTCTCAATGACGTCATCCTCGTCGAAAAGACGCGGTTCCCTGATTTGCTGTGGGAATCCCTCGTCTCTTCGGATGCGCTGGCGTTGGGAGTAACCGGAACAGTTGCCCGTCGGCTGTCCTCATCGCTCGGTAGTCTGTCCCTCATGAACAACGTGGGTCGGAACCGGCACAGGCGTTGTTGACTAAGGTCACGATATTCGAGCTCGTGAACGGACTCGCTCCCTGCTGCTTGATCGTGGTATCGATATAGGCCCAACTGGTCACTCCGACCACGATGTTGGGAGTGGCATAGATGCCTACTCTCTCGCTGCTCACCGGCTGAATTCCAAAATTGTTGAGCCATGGTCCACCGCTTGATCCGCCTGTCATCAGTGACCCAATGATCATGTTGCTCATGAGTGTGGCCGATGCGACAAACCCCTGTGAGTCAGTCCTCTGCATCAAGAGTCCTCCATCAAGTGCGACGGGGTAGCCGAGTTGAGTCACTTGCGTGAGGCCCCGCCCAGTGACTCCCCACTGGTTCCACCTGTAGCCATACCACCCAGTACAAGTGCCAGGATAGGTGGGATTCGTCTGAGGAGCCAATTCGATGACAGCGACGTCATCCTTACAGACCACACCGGGAGCAGTAGGGGCACATTGAGTCGCCGCACCGTTGAAGTATCCAGTTGGGACCCATACCCGTGATGCCGTCCATACGCGGTAGGGAGCTTGTCCCTGCCGGTACCCCGGGACAAATTTAAAGTTCGTAAATAGTTTCTTCGTTCCATAGTCGGTGACACAGTGAGCCGCTGTGACGACAAGGCCTCGTTTGATCAGTGAGCCGGAACACACAAATGTGTCGGAGCCGATCGTAAAGAACAGTCTGCCGGTTGCCCGATACGGATACATCATATTCGTCGGAGTCGGAACTTTCGTCGGACCCGAGGCGAGATCTGCGCGAGCCGTACTGAAGGGATGATTGGACAGGCCGAATTGCTGGGATTGGAATTCAGGCCCTTCCTGCATATCAAGTGCGATCAGCGGCACTCCAAGTTCAACCGGATCAGTGGTTCCATCACCTTCGAAACCCGCTGTTTCGCCGGCATCGACATCAGCGGAGGTTTGAGCGGAGGATTGGAGTTGATTGACGAGATTGTGAATGAAATCCTGTCCGGCCTGTGCAGAGACGCTCATGGGAGCTTTGGGGATGGCACGTACCCTGGCTGTGACAAAGTCGACCGTCTGGTTAGTTCCTGGAGTGACCTGCACCCCTGTCACGCCTCCTTTGTTGATGATTTCTTGCGCCTGTACGGACGTTGCCACGATGGTCAGGACGCATCCACCTATCGTGAGCAATCGTATGATAGAAGAAAATCCGTGCTTCATCTGCTCCTCCTTCTTGTAAGGTGCCAGTATCATGTGTGTAGTCGTTCCACACCTGTTGCCGCACGTTGGGCTACATCATCTCGTTTCAATGACTCGTTCTGGGAGATCGTGCATGACGCACCTCCCCTCGCATAGATCTCCGTCTCATGTAAGGATCTTTCTATGACCAGGCAATCCGTATCGGGATGCAGTGGGTTGGACAAGGATGGAAGGGGTATTGCCGTTTACAGCGAGAGTCGTGTGTGTGAGTAGGCAGTCTCTCGTGGCAAGCCCGATGACGCGATAGGAGATGACGAATGAGCGCATTGGTTCTGATCATGATTCTGCGTAATTTCAACAGTGTAAATGTTTTCGACTGGCGAAGGAAGCCCCTTGGAGCGCTGCAGGTATTGAGTGGGTAGGAGGGCGCGATGCGCGTAGAGTAATTGAGTGAACGGCAAGGGCGATGGTGCCGGTTGCGTGGGTGGGGGATAGATCGTGGTGCGAGGTTATTATTGTGGGTTGAGAGACTTGTGTCTTGGCTCACCACCGCTTGAAATCCGTCACGCGGCAATGACGTTGCTGTGAGGCGGTCCGCTTAGCTCGTTGGGCCTTAATATTTGCATCTCACACAGGTGTTCTGCTTCAATCGTTAGAATGTCATACAGGAATGTGATGGTCGGAGTTGCTCAACGAGTTTTACTCGGTCTGTGTGCCCTGGTTCTCTGTCCTCTGTGGGCACCTGCCGAGGTGATGGATTCAGCGGATCCTCTTATTGTGGCGGTCGGTGATATCGCGTGCCCGCCGTCTGACAAAGGACCCTTGCACGAGTTCACTCTGGTCGAGGTCTGTCGACAGATGGAGACTTCTGAATTGGCGTTGCAGATCGATGGTTTGGCTGCCGTCCTTACATTGGGAGACAATCAATATCCCACAGGTGCTCTTGGAGACTTTCAAAGTTCGTATGATCGTTCGTGGGGTCGATTGAAGTCGATGACCCATCCGAGCATTGGGAACCACGAAGGACTTGGCGAGGGCTATTACACGTACTTTGGAGCTGCAGCAGGACCACGTGAGCACGGGTATTACAGTTTCGATATCGGAGCATGGCATGTGATTGCCTTGAACAGCAACAGCGAATGCCGGATGGTGGCTTGTGATTCAACGTCAGCCCAGCTCGCATGGCTTCGCGAAGATTTAGCGACACATCCATCCCTCTGCACGTTGGCCTATTGGCATCATCCACGATTTTCGTCCGGTCGGCACCAAAACAACAACGTCATGAGCGCGATCTGGGAGGCGCTCTACGCTGCGGGCGTTGACCTTGTGCTCTCCGGCCATGATCATGACTATGAACGGTTCGCACCATTGGATGCTGATGGTCGAGTCGACAAGATACACGGGATCCGCTCGTTCATCGTCGGGACTGGTGGTGCACATCATGCCGAGTTTGGCACCATCAAGAACGGGAGTCAGGTGAGAAACAGCGATACCTTCGGCGTTCTCAAACTGATTCTTCATCCGACCAGCTACGAATGGGAATTTGTGCCTGAGGCTGGGAAAACCTTCACCGATAAGGGGAAAGGCCGCTGTCACTAGCCTACAGTGTTTATGGTCGTTCATCACCATTCGACAACCCTCCTCTCAGTTTGCTGAAGCTCTCAGGATCCCGAGCCTCGTCGAGTCTTTGGCTCCAGCGGATCTTGTGAATCGCTTTGGTCAGCGGCTTCAAGTTTCAGGCCCGCGTATCTTGAAGCGTTGAACATGAAACCTGGAACTCACGATCGCAGAAACAAACGACGACTATTCTTGAAGCAAGATGTTCCTTAGTAATGCGGGTAGGCCATTCGGCGTAAAGATCATACCGGTCCAATCAGATCTACCTGCCAGAGACATTCAACTGGATTGCGTTGCTGGTGGAATCAAGTAGAGTGCCTTCCGTGTCATGCGACACACTCGAGCATGCCAGAGGTGGGGTGTCATCTGAGTCGAGAAGTCGCTACGAGAAAGGAGGGTGGTTCTCCATAAGACGATCGAGCTTGTTCACACAGCGGGTATGTGTGAGGAGGTGACGATGAAAATTTTCTGCTACGTGTTGATGACGGTCGGCATGATGCTGGCGCTCGGAGGGGTCGTCGCGGTGTTCAACTTTGACCAGCCTTCAGATATGTTTTCGTTGGTCTGGTGGATGATCGTCGGTGGATGGTCGCTTGTCTTGACCGGGATGGGCGTCGATATCCTGCAGTTGTTTACGGGCGTGAGACGCGAACCTGTGTATACCTTTCATCCCGAGGCTGAGAAAGTAAATGGAGTTGAGGAAAAAGTTACTTGAGTGTGAGGGGTGCAGAGGCGAACCAAACCTGATCTCGTCACTCGTACAAGGTGTCTAACTAGATGGCGTAGACTCGCCTCATGAATCAGACGTTCCCGATTTTTAGCCTTCCGCTCCTGCCGTTTTCACTTCAGCAGTTGTTCTCCGTGCGAGACCTCATCCACGTATGGGCGAGGAGAAGATCGTAAATTGGAAGTGCTACCTCCCAACGAGTGAACAGCATTTCTACGCTGTCGATCATCCAACTCCGATGAGAGGGAATATCGAGTGCTGTACGAGCACCTTCCGGCTGACGTATCAGCGGTCAGCGGGCTGTCCATGCTCTTGTGAAAGGTGGCGTGCAGAGTTTATCATGACGCCCGCAAGGAGTTGGAACCTCTTACAGATGGAGCACTGTGCATGAAAAAAGATCAGAATACCCTGTCGACACCGACTCGCATTGAACGAGACACCATGGGGGAACTGGCTGTTCCTGCCGACGCGTATTACGGAGTGCAGACCGCCCGTGCCATTGAGAATTTTCCGATCAGCCCGCTTCGGATGCCGCGTTCGGTGATTCGGGCGATGGGTATGATTAAACGAGCGGCTGCGACGGTGAATCACTCTCTTGGGTTGCTGGACAAGAAACCAGCAGAGGCCATTAAACGGGCGGCTACCGAAGTGGTCGAGGGCAAGCTGGATGCCGAGTTTCCCGTGGATATTTTCCAGACAGGGTCAGGGACCTCCACGAATATGAATACGAACGAGGTCATCTCCAACCGTGCCACGGAATTGCTCGGTGGGGCACGAGGCAGCAAGCTCGTGCATCCGAATGACCATGTCAACTTGGGCCAGTCAAGCAACGACGTGATTCCCACGGCCATTCATATCGCCGCGTCCGAGATGATGCAGCAGCAACTCCTGCCGGCGTTGACTCGTCTTCACAAGGTCTTGAAGGCCAAAGCCAAGGAGTTCGACACGATCGTCAAGATCGGACGTACGCACCTGCAAGACGCGACGCCGGTTCGATTGGGGCAAGAATTCGGCGGCTATGCTCGTCAGATCGAGCTTGGGATTGAACGGGTGAAACAAGCGCAGCACGCGTTGAGCGAGGTGGCCTTAGGTGGAACTGCTGTGGGGACGGGGCTGAACTGCCATCCGAAGTTTTCTGCCAAGGTGATGGCAATTATTTCGAAAGAGACCGGCTGTTCGTTCAAAGAAGCCAAGAATCATTTTGAAGCGCAGTCGGCTCAAGACTCGCTCGTTGAGGCGAGCGGGCAGTTACGCGTGGTTGCGGTGAGTCTGATGAAGATTGCCAACGACATTCGGTGGCTGGGGTCCGGTCCTCGTTGTGGACTCGGTGAAATCAATCTACCGGAGACGCAACCGGGATCGTCCATCATGCCGGGCAAGGTCAATCCGGTCATTGCCGAGTCCGTGACGATGGTCTGTGCCCAAGTCATTGGAAACGATGTCACGGTGACGGTCGGTGGGCAGGCCGCTAATTTTGAACTGATCGTGATGATGCCGGTGATGGCCTATAACCTGCTTCAGTCTATCGAACTGCTTGCCACGGCATCGAGTAATTTTTCGGCGAAATGTGTCGAAGGCATCAAAGCGAATGAAGAACGCTGCAAGAGCCTCATCGAGGAAAGTCTGGCCATGTGCACGGCGCTGGCGCCGGAGATCGGGTATGAAGCTGCGGCCAAACTGGCCAAGGACGCGTATAAGTCCGGGAAGACCGTGCGGCAGGTGGCGAAGGAGCAGAAGGTGTTGGCAGAGAAGCGTCTTGCGGAACTCCTCGATCCGTGGCGCATGACGGAGCCAGGCGGGCCGGTGGGCAGTGCGGGTGGGTAACGGTGGCGTGCGGAACTTCTCGATCCATGCTGCGGGGCTGAATCAGGCGGGTCGTGGAATCAGAGAGCAGGTATTGTCTTCCAGCAGCGGATCTGTATACTGAAGGACAATGAATCTACCTTTGTTCCGTTCCTGTTGCACAATAGGGCTTCTCACCTTGTTGCTCGCGGGGACATTCTCCGGCTGTGCCGCCAACGCCCGCCAGTCGGCCGCCTCTGATCGGACGATGATTCCCACGACGGGCACGCGAGGAATGTTGTGCTGTGCTATGGCCAAAGGGATGCCAGGGCAGACGGCACTGGCTAAAACGGCCGTGCGTTTTGTCGGACAGTCTCGAATTCAGATCGGTGGCCGAAATTATAATCCCGATTGTTCTGGGTTTGTGCGAGGGGTGTATGCCTCACAGCGGGTCGATCTCTATAGTGGATTAGGAGAGCTGGATGGAGGAAACGGGGTAGGGCGCATCTACACCCATGTGGTCGAACATGGTCGGATTCATTACGGCCCGACCATTCATCCGGGAGACTTGGTCTTTTTTCATAACACCTGGGATTTCAATGGAGACGGCGTACCCAATGATCCGCTCACGCATATCGGCGTGGTGGAGAAGGTCGAGCCCGATGGAACCGTGCTCTTCGTCAGTTCACTATCACGGGGGATTGAGCGGTATCGCATGAATCTTCGATATCCCGATATCCACAAAACGACCGATGGTCGAGTGTTCAACGATTTTCTCCGCCGCAAGCGGTTTGGTGACGGCATGGGGACTCATTACCTGGCTGGGCAGTTATTTGCCGCGTTCGGAACTCTTTCGCACTAGCCCATGGATCGTTCTCCTGTCTTGTTCTGTCCTCCTGAACGTGAATCGTTCTTCTTTTTACAGTGACGTCCTCTTCTTCACCTCTCAGAGAGCGCGGGTAGATCACGCGTTCGGAAAGATAGGCGTTTGATGCCGATGACGACTGAAACGACTGAAACAATTCAAATCGCATCCGATGTCCTGCAGCGCAAGATTGTTCCGCTCATCGCCAAGGAACTCGGTGTCGGCGGTCCACGAGTAGCTGCTGCGGTGGCATTACTCGATGAAGGAGCGACGGTTCCCTTTATTGCGCGGTATCGGAAAGAGGCGACAGGGAATCTGGACGATACGCAACTCCGGACGTTGGAAGAGCGCCTGCGCTATCTGCGTGAGCTGGAGGAGCGGCGCGCAGCCGTGTTGGCTTCCATTGAGGAGCAAGGGAAGCTTACGGACGCCTTACGCACGGCGATCGAGGCGGCTACGACCAAACAGGCCGTCGAAGACCTCTATCTTCCATTTAAACCGAAACGACGCACACGCGCGCAGATCGCGCGTGAAGCAGGGCTGGAGCCATTGGCAGATGGCCTGTTGGCCGATCCTCTGTTGGTTCCCGAGCAGGAGGCACTCAAGTACATCCGCGTGGTGCCGGCTTCGGACGGAGTAGAGGCCGTCAATGTGCCGGATGTCAAATCCGCACTCGAAGGCGCTCGGGACATCTTGATGGAACGGTTTGCGGAAACCGCCGATCTTCTCGCCGCGATACGAACACGTTTGTGGAACGAGGGCATTTTGACCTCCACGGTGATGAAGGACAAAGAAACAGCTGAAGAGGAAAAGTTCCGTGACTACTATGCCTATTCGGAACCGATCAAGGCCATTCCTTCGCATCGAGCATTGGCACTGTTCCGGGGTCGCACCCTCGGGGTGTTAAAGCTTGAGCTGGGTTTGGGAGAGGGGCTTGACGCAATGGTCCCACATCCCTGTGTCGCCATGATTGCGGCTCATGCCGGAATTGCCGATCGAGGTCGACCGGCGGATAAGTGGTTGGCCGCCGTCTGTGAGTGGACGTGGCGTGTGAAAATGCATCTGACCATCAGTGCGGAGCTGCTCGTGCAATTGCGGGAAGCTGCTGAGGCGGAGGCGATCAGAATTTTCGCAAAAAACCTCCATGAGTTGTTGTTGGCGGCTCCGGCCGGGCCCAAGGCCATCCTCGGTTTGGACCCTGGTATACGCACCGGGTGTAAAGTGGCGGTCGTTGATGCGACGGGAAAGTTGTTGGGCACAGAGACGATCTATCCTCATCAACCACGTAACGATTGGCAGGGAGCATTGGAGGTCTTAGTTCGGCTAATTGTGCGTCATGGTGTGGAATTGCTGGCGATCGGCAACGGCACTGCAAGTCGGGAAACGGACAAGTTGGCCGGGGAGGCAATCAAACTGGTCACAGCTCAAAAGCCTGAATACAAGTTCGCCAAAATCGTGGTGAGCGAAGCAGGGGCATCAGTCTACTCGGCTTCGGCCTTTGCGGCGGCGGAGTTCCCTGAGTTGGATGTCAGCTTGCGAGGGGCCGTGTCCATTGCGAGACGGTTACAGGATCCGCTCGCGGAGCTGGTAAAGATCGAGCCGAAAGCCATCGGAGTCGGCCAATATCAGCATGACGTGGATCAGAAGGCGTTGGCGAGATCGCTTGATGCTACGGTCGAAGATTGTGTCAATGCTGTGGGAGTGAACGTGAATACGGCATCGGTCCCGTTACTGGAACGGGTGTCGGGTCTCAATAAGGCGTTAGCTCGAAACATCGTGGACTATCGTAATGCGAACGGGCCATTTCCCAATCGGGCGGCGATCCGCAAGGTTCCTCGGCTTGGTGACAAGACGTTTGAGCAAGCGGCAGGCTTCCTGCGCATCCCGGACGGTGACAATCCGTTGGACTGTTCCGCTGTTCATCCGGAGGCCTATCCGTTGGTTGAACGGATTCTGAGCAAATTAGGAACGGGGATTGCGGAGGTGATGGGCCGGCCGGCCGTTTTGAAAGGGGTGTCGGCTGCTGATTTTACCGATGAGAAGTTTGGGCTGCCGACGGTACAAGATATTTTCAGCGAACTCGAAAAACCGGGACGCGATCCTCGGCCTGAATTCAAGACGGCGACGTTCCGTGACGGGGTCGAATCGGTGAGTGACTTGCTGTCGGGTATGGTGCTCGAGGGGGTGGTCACGAATGTGGCAGCCTTCGGAGCCTTTGTCGACATCGGGGTGCATCAGGATGGGCTGGTGCATGTGTCCGCACTGGCCAATCGATTCATCAAGGATCCGCATGAGGTGGTGAAGCCGGGACAGGTGGTCAAGGTGAAGGTGATCGACGTCGATCTGAAACGCCAGCGCATCGCGTTGACGATGCGCCTTGATGATGCCGCAAGCCGTCCGGCTGTGCCTGCCCAGTCCGGTACCAATGCAGCCGGTGCTCAACGCGGGCGAGGGCTATCTGGATCGAACCAGACCGCACAACCACCTCAGCCGCTCAGCGCCATGGCTCTCGCGTTGGCGAAGGCGAGGCAGAAGGCGTAGCGTACGCCTGTTCTCCCCTGTAGGTGATGGGCTTGCACCACTATCAGCCGTGTGCCATTGGCACACCATCAGCAGTTTCGGTCGCTTGCTCGTTGGTAGGCTGCGGGCAGGTCCTATTACACTACCCATACTTGAATTTCAGTGTGATGATTCCACATTGGAGTAGGAGCGTGACGGCGTTAGCGAGAATGACGGGCAACGAATCGATCCAGATGCCGTAGATGAGCCACAACAGGACGCCTGTGCTGAATGTCGTGACCATCCCCCAGGACAGATCCCCGGTTGATTTGGACTGCCAGGCCTTCGCAATCTGAGGAATGAACGCAATCGTGGTCAGTGTGCCGGCGATCAACCCCAGCGTTGTGACTCCGTCCACTTTTTACACCGGCCACTTTTCTTCGCGCCAGGCCATGTCCCAGAACATCCATTCATAGCGTGAACTGATGATGAAAGAGTCTTCCATCCGTCGGAGTTCGTCTTTTCCGGCTGTCTTGGCCCACTGATCCACTTTCTTCCGCATCCATATCTGGACGTCCGCAAACTCGGGAGATGCATAGAGCATGAGCCACTCACGATAGGGATGGTTCTTGGCCGGTGAGCCTTTTTGCAATAAATGTTGTCCCACCACACAGTAGACCCATGCGCAGGGAAGGGCCACGACGGTGATTTCCGTGGCTGTCCCCGTTGCGGCTACCGCAAGCATGTGTCTGGTGTACGCATAATTGGTCGGCGCCATGGGAACGGAGGTCATCTGTTTCGCGGTCATGTTCCAGCGTTTGCCGTAATTTTCGTGCAGGCTGCGCTCGACGACGATCGTCTCCTCTGCCAGCTTGTTGAAACGGAGGCCGCTCTCTGAGTCAGGCGCTTTGACGGCTGCAGCAGAGAATACACGCGCGAGGTCGCCGAGAAATCGAGCATCTTGCAGGATGTAATATTTGAACTTCTGCTCAGGCAATGTTCCGTTGCCGAGTGCGACGACAAAGGGGTGCGTCAATTGGGAATCCCAGATCGAGCTGGCGAGTTTGCGGAGGTTGTTTGAGAATGACATGTGTTCTCCGATGTGGGAAGTGGTTTGTTTTGAGCTGGAACGTAACTTTCAACACTCACAAGTCAACAGGTAGCCCTAGGTGCTCCCACATTAGAGATACGGAATCCAGGGTCTGGGGAGGCGGTTCATTCCGTCCAATGCTGCGACTTTATAGCACTCGGCCAACGTCGGATAATTGAAGACGGTATCGATAAAGTAATCAATTTTACCATGAAAGGCCATCACGGCTTGACCGATGTGGATCAATTCGGTAGCGCCTTCCCCGATGGCGTGCACCCCTAACAGATGTCGAGTGTGTCGATGAAACAAGAGCTTCAGCATGCCGGTTTCGTCACCGATCAATTGCCCACGAGCGATCTCCTTGTAGCGGGCGATGCCGACGCCGTACGGTATACCGGCTTGTTTGAGCTCTTCCTCATTTCTACCGACCATGGAGATTTCCGGAATGGCATAGATGCCATAGGGGAGGAGTGCGGTATCCATGCGATCCGGATGGCCGAAGGCATGGCTGGCTGCGTGTCGACCCTGTTGCATGGATGTCGACGCCAGCGCCGGGAATCCGATGACGTCGCCAGCTGCATAGATGTGAGGAAGCGTGGTTTGAAAATGTTCATTCACGGTCAACCGTCCTCGGATATCCGGGTGGAGGCCGATTGATTCTAGATGCAGGGGTGCGGTCGCGCCGACGCGGCCAATGGCATACAGGAGCGTGGCGGTGTGAAGCGGTGGATGATTCCGTAAGGAGACCTGGACCGCCTGCTTTCCTGTTCGCGTGATCGCGACAACTTCTTCGTCGTGATAGAGCGTGACGCCAAATTCTTTCATCTGGCGCTGGAGTGTCTCAATGATTTCTGTGTCGACGAATTCCAACAGCCGGGGACGCTTATCGATGAGTGTGACGGGAACTCCCAAGGCGGCAAGCATCGACGCATATTCGGTTCCGATCACGCCCCCTCCAACAATGACGAGGGATTTGGGAATATGTCGTAAGGACAGAAGCCCGTCTGTATCGATAATCGTGTGATCATCGAAGGGAACCTCAGACGGCCGAGCCGGCTCGGTTCCCACGGCAATGACGAAGAAGTCGGCCGTCAGTTCGACCACTCCGCGAGGGGTGTGTACATGAAGTCGATGGGGGTCGAGAAAACTGGCCGTTCCGAAATACATATCCACTCGGTTGCGGGCCATCTGCTGTTGGACGATCTGTATCTCATGTTTGATGACGTGATCGGCACGGAAGGCCAGGTCTTCGATCGTGATCGTCTTTTTCAACCGGTATTCGCCTCCGTAGATGTTGCGCTGTCGAAATCCGGACAGGTAGAGGACGGCTTCACGGAGTGATTTGCTGGGAATCGTTCCCGTATTGATGCAGACGCCGCCGAGGACCATCTTGCGCTCGATGATTCCGACTTTCTTGCCGAGCTTGGCCGCCTGAACGGCAGCCTTCTGTCCTGCCGGTCCCGTACCGATGACGAGTAAATCGTAGTGAGGCATGAGGCTCTTGAACGAGAGAGGGGAAGGTTGAGGGCCAGGAACGATTGACGTATTCCAGACGAGGCCCGGCCTCAACGACCTTCCCCGCGTTTTCCCCTAACTCTCGGTGACCAACCGACGGGCGAATTGGAATGCTTCTTCCATGTCCGGGAGTTGAGCAACCTCAGGAGTTATTTGAAGATAGCGGATGGTGTTTGTCTTATCAATGACCATGACCGCTCTCGTCAAAATGTGCAGGCCTTCCAAGAAGAGGCCATGGGTTTTCCCAAACTCACCTCCACGATAGTCGGAGAGGAAGGTCACGTTGGCGATCTTGGCTTCTCCGGCGAATCGCTTTTGAGCGAAGGGGGTATCGACGCTGACGGTGATCAGTTCCACCATCTTATCGAGGCCTTTATTCCGTTCGCTCAGAATATGGGTCTGCTGTTCGCAGACCGGGGTATCAAGGGAGGGGACGATACTGATGATCCGGACCTTGCCTGTCCCTTTGGTTTCTCCGATGTTCACGAGGGACAAGTCATTCTGTGCCACCTTCACATCACGGAGCGCATCGCCGACCTTCACTCCGTGACCGGTAAGTGACAGCGGGTTGCCTTTGAAGAGGACCTTATTGCCTTCGCCCGCGACTGCCGTATCGTTGGATACGGGCAGGTTTTTGTATAAGAAGGGGGTGCTCGCTGTCGTCTGACAACCGACGACAGCAACAGAGAGGCACAGCATTGTGCCGATGAAGCCAGAAGATTGTTTCCGCATTGTATGCTCCTTTCCCAACACAGGATTGTTCAGGGTCCTCACGCAGACTGTCCGTTTAGGGTGACGAGTGAATATACTCGATCAGTGATCGGTTCACCAGGTCCGGGCGTTCCCATTGCGGCATATGTCCGGCCTGGGGGATCGTGACGAACGTTGATCCCCGGATGCTCTGGTGGAGCGCTGCTCCCACCGCTGCGGGAAAGACCTGGTCATGCTCACCCCAGATAATCATCGTAGGGTGCGCGATGTCCTTGATACGCGGCGCAAACTCAGTTTCCCACAAGGGGAGGGTCTTTTTCATGGCCATGAGGGGTTTGATGATGCCGGGGCGCCGACGATTGCGGTTGGAGCGTTCAAGGACGGCCGGTGTCAGGAGGCTATGGTCGTGGATGACCTCTTTCAGGACCGAGTCGGTGACCAGCCAGCCGAACAGCCAGTTTCCGAATGACACGAGCCACCACGGGGCCTGTGATTCCAGTGCACGACGGAACGATGGAGCGGTGACGTTGGTCAGAATATCCGGCGGCAATCCATCGATGAGGACGAGTGTGTCGACACGGGTCGGGTGTGTCAGTGCCATGCCGATGACCAAGCCGGCTCCCATCGAATTACCGACGAGCGTGGCATGGGGGACCTCCAGCGCGTCCATGAATCCAACCAAGAAGTCCATCATCTGATCGGGTTGGTAGGCAATATCTGGCTTGTCGGATAGTCCGGAACCGGGGAGGTCGAGTGTCACGGTGCGAAACTGGTGGGACAAGCCCTGTTGCTGATGTTCCCACTGCCACATAGAACCGCCAAACCCATGGATCAAGATGACCGGCGGGCCGGTCCCGACATCGAGATAGGCTAGCCGTTGGCCATGGACGAGAACGGTCTTGATCGGGAGGGGTTCGACCGGGGTACGTGCTAAGGGCTCAAAGTAGGGTGGAATCTGTGCGGGCGGAGTACAGGCGGCCATGAGACAGCAGAGAACGTAGGGGAGGAATAGTCCCCGTGTCCATGGCGGATATGGGATGGCCCGAGGATGAGCGAGGAGACTACTCCAATTGAATGACTGTCTCATCCGTTTTGACGTTATCGCCGTCGTTGACCAAGATCGCAGAGACTTTCCCGTCAATCGGTGCCGGTACCCGACTTTCCATCTTCATCGCTTCGATGATCAAGAGCGGATCACCGGCCTTCACGCAATCATTCACGGCAACAAGAACCTTTACCACGCGACCGGGCATGGGAGGAGCCACATCACCTGGTTTTGCCGGTTTGGGACGCTTGGGCTTTCCTGTCGTCCCAATCTCTTGGGACTCCGGAACGCCGGCGAGTACTTCCTGAATCGGCTCGAGCGAGACTTCTTCCAGTTTATCGTTGATACGGATGTAGTAGGGTTTGTGGCCGTCGACCTTACGGCCGGAGCCTGAGACCTTCACATGATAGGTCTCGCCATGGACCGTGACATTGAACTCGACCGGAGCCAAATGTAACTCGTGCGCCGTCGAAGGGCCCTTTGCCGATCCGATGTCCAGAGGTTCAGGGGTCAAGTCGCCCTTCTCACGTGCCTCGAAAAAGTCACGTGCGATGGGAGGAAACAGCACAAACGACAGCTGGTCTTCAACGCTTTGAGCCGAAGCCGGCAGCTCTTTCTTGGCGTCATCGAGTTCCGGCTCCAATCGATCAGCCGGCCTGGTCTTGATGGGGGTTTCATCACCGGTTGCGCGCGCCATGACATCGAGGTCGACCTGTCCCGGCGCACGTCCATAGAGTCCCAAAAAATAATTCTTGGTCTCGGTGGTAATGACCTTGTACCGCTCTCCGGTCAACACATTGAGGGTTGCCTGCGTGCCGACGATTTGGCTGGTCGGGGTGACCAGTGGAGGATAGCCCATTTCTTTTCGCACGCGAGGAACTTCGTCGAGCACTTCCTTCATCCGATCAAGGGCATTTTGCTCCGTCAGCTGAGCGGCTAGGTTTGACAACATGCCGCCGGGGATCTGGGAGGTGAGGATTTCCGCATCGACGCCGGTAAAGTCACTCTCGAACTGACGATATTTACGGCGAACCGACCGGAAATGTTCGGTGATCGGTTGGAAGTTGGCAAGTTCCAATCCTGTGTCGTAGGGTGTGTTTTGGAGTGAGGCCACTAATGTTTCCGTCGCGGGATGAGATGTGCCTCCCGCCAACGGCGAGATTGAGGTATCGAGCATATCGAGGCCTCCCAGGATCGCCATCAGCGAGGTCATGGAAGCCATTCCGGACGTGTAATGCGAATGGAGATGCAACGGAACCTTGACAGCGGCTTTCAGTCGACGCACCAGATGATAGGCATCAAGTGGTGCGAGCAGCCCCGCCATATCCTTGATGCAGATCGTGTCCGTTCCGAGATCTTCCAGTTTCTTGGCCAAATCGACAAACCGGTCGATGCTATGAACGGGACTCACTGTATAGCAGATGGTGGCTTCCGCATGCTTGCCGCAGGCCTTGACTTCACTCACGGCCCGATCAAGGTTCCGCACGTCATTGAGTGCGTCGAAGATACGGAAGACGTCAATACCGTTCGTCGCCGATCGCTCAATGAACCGTTCCACCACATCATCGGCGTAATGCCGATAACCGACAAGATTCTGGCCCCGCAACAACATCTGGAGCTTGGTATTGGGCATGGCCGCCCGTAATGCTCGGAGTCGTTCCCAGGGGTCTTCCTTTAAAAAGCGGAGGCACGTATCAAAGGTTGCTCCGCCCCACACCTCCAGGGACCAATAGCCGACCGCGTCCAGCTTCTGGGCGATCGGTAGCATATCCTCGGTCCGCATGCGCGTGGCCAACAAGGATTGATGCCCATCTCGTAAGGCCACGTCGGTGATCAAGACCGGTTTGCCGACGGCCGGCGTGATCGTAAACTCGCTGGGACGTGAGGCAAGCAGTTTTGAGGTCTTGCTCGATGGAGCAGCCGGTCGACTCTTCTTCTGTTGTTTCTTTGGTAGTGGTCGTCGTTTCGCCATGATGTTTCGTGTGTCTCTTCAGAGTCAGTGGGTTTGCCGGACGGAATAGGCTGCGGGAAAACCCGGTTGATACCAACTATATAGATGGACATGTCTATACGGAGTTAACACGCGAATACTATTTGGATGTTCAAATCGGATGTTCAACAAGCCCTGGTTCTCACACGCCCCATCCCGGCGCGCGGCTCGACTGTCTTCGACAAGCTCAGGCCCCGAGCCTGTCGAGGGGAGCTCGCCGAAATCCAAGATGCGCCGTTCCACGGGTGCAGCCGCAGCGAACGAAGAGGCACGGCGTACGCCTTGGTAGGTTGAGCCTCTGAGCGCTACGACCTGCCTGCGCGAAGCGCTTCGGCGAAGGCAGGGAACGTCGATGACCGACTTTTTCAGCATCCTGTCTAGAGTCCTTCATAGGCAGCGATCGCTGCTGAGAGCGCCAGTACCAGATCTTCCGGCGGCTCAAACTCCGGGTACGCATACAATTCCTGGTGCGTGTCCAGGTAGGACGTGTCAAACCGCCCTGCGATAAAATCTGGTTCCTGCATGATTGCTTCCATAAACGGGATCGTCGTCTTGAGCCCTCGAATGACATATTCCTCAAGGGAGCGTCTCATACGGCTGACGGTCTCTTCCCATGTGCGGCCCCGGACGGTCAGTTTGGCCAACAGGGCGTCATAATAGGGCGGGACGGTGTAATCCTTATAGACCGCTCCGTCGATGCGCACGCCGATCCCACCGGGAGAGAGATAGGCCGTGACGGTCCCTGTACAAGGCAGGAAATTGTTTTTAGGGTCCTCCGCATTGATCCGACATTGGATGGCGTGTCCTTGTAAGATCACATCTTTCTGCTGGATGCTGAGTGGGAGGCCCGCCGCGATCTTAATTTGATTCCGCACGATGTCAATCGCCGTGATCTGTTCAGTCACGGTATGCTCGACTTGGAGGCGTGGATTCATTTCGATGAAATAGAACTTGCCCTCTTGATCGAGGAGGAATTCCACGGTCCCCGCATTGTCATAGTTCACCGCACGCGCGATGGCGATCGCGGCGTCGCCCATCTCTTCCCGGAGCTCCTGCGTCAAGATCAACGATGGCGCGATCTCGATCAACTTCTGGTGTCGCCGCTGGATGGAACAGTCTCGCTCTCCGAGATGAATGATGTTGCCGTGTCGGTCTCCTAAGATCTGAAACTCAATATGGTGCGGTCGTTCGATGTACTTTTCGATAAACACGCTGCCGTCTCCGAAGGAGGCGTGAGCCTCGCGCGCAGCAACTTCCATGTTTTCGCGCAGTTCCTCATCGGACCGGACCACGCGCAATCCGCGACCCCCCCCACCGGCGCTTGCCTTGATCATCACCGGATAACCGGCTTTGTGGGCGAAGGCGAGGGCTTCTTTCACGTTGGTAATGGCGCCGTCCGTACCAGGCACGATCGGCACGCCCGCTGATTCGGCAAGTTCACGAGCCTTGACCTTGCTACCCATTAGGGTGATGGCATGGGTGGAGGGGCCGATAAATGTAATGCTGGAAGCCTGGCAGAGTTCGGCAAACTCTGCGTTCTCAGAGAGAAAGCCGTAGCCTGGATGAATCGCATCTGCCCCGATTCGTGCGGCGAGGTCCACGATTTGCTCGCTATCGAGGAACCCCTTTACCGGTCCCGGTCCAACCAGATAAGACTCGTCGGCCTTCTTCACGTAGATGCCGGTTGAATCCGCTTCAGAATAAATGGCGGCAGTCGCGATGTTCAATTCGCGGCAGGCGCGGATGATCCGCATGGCAATTTCACCGCGATTGGCGACTAAAATCTTCTTAAACATGCCTTCGATCCACGTGTTCGCAGGGCAAGAGGCGACAATCGAAAAGTAAGCGCGTAAGCTAGCATAGGACCAGGATTCCTGTCGAGGGAGAAGCGCCGCATGGACTCTCGCCTTGGAGATGATAGGACTGTTTGTACGCCGTCATCGGGGCAAGAATGTGATCGCTACATAGGGTGGCATCTTGTAGAATGCCTCCTGTTGTTCAGGGCGAAGGATTTTCTCGGTGCAAATCCTCAATGTCGGAAAGGGTGATTCAGATGTTACGGATCCCATCCAATTTGGTTGGTTCTGAATTCGGAGTAAGTGGGGGCAGTGGTGTTCGGCTCTGCGAGAGTCTTTCAACGACAGAGGTCCGACGGTGGTTGATACGCCGATCGCTGATGCTCTTCGCCCTCGTCTTCTGTGTGGGGCTCAATGCGAGTCCCGTACGAGGCGAGTCACCGGCTCCTTCTGTGCACTGGGGGAGCACGGCATTCCCGGACCAATATACGACGGCCACCTCAGGACTCACGCTCAATCGATTTACTCCAGTAGATGGGTTGGGGAATAAATATGACTCTACGGTGGGTAATACGCTCGGCTTCAACCTCATCACACTCAGTTGGACTAAACATTGGGACTATTCGGGAACGAGTTGGTTGTGGAAAAACTGGAGTACCAATCTCACAGCT
Organism: Nitrospira sp. CMX1; assembly: GCF_054902215.1. Classification (NCBI taxonomy): domain Bacteria; kingdom Pseudomonadati; phylum Nitrospirota; class Nitrospiria; order Nitrospirales; family Nitrospiraceae; genus Nitrospira; species Nitrospira sp. CMX1. Next base: position 17,730 of record NZ_JBUBKD010000049.1, read on the forward strand.
GGGGTCAGTCCCACCAGCGATGAACCGAGCCAGTATTTTCAGAATAAGGTCGTCCATCAGCTTCGCCAACTGCCGTCAGTGCCCACGGTGGATCCGCGGAAGGAAACCGATGTCATGATCGATGGGTCGATCACTCGATGGATTTCCCTGTTTGATCGCAAGGTCGTGTTTGCCGGTGGAGGATTTTCCGTCGGCAGCATTTACCAGCAAGGGTTTCTGCGAGGCGGCATCCGTCGACTGCAGATTACCCCGTCGGTGTGGCGTTCGGAGAAGTGGGGCGATATCAACGTTCGGGTCTCTGCGATGGGGCGGATTAGCTATCAGGGCAACGGAGCGGTACTCCACTCCGTAAGAAGCACGGCGGGGCTGGTTCAGCCGGCGATTGCCATCGGTCAGTATCGGACTACGGCCACCGGTGAAACGATTCCAACCTGGGAAATCGAATTGGCACTGATGTGGGATTCCGGGATCTTTGTGAATACTACAGGGCAGAGCCAGAAGCAGTTCGCCTGGTCGCTGGCAGCCTCAGCAGGGCCGGTGCGCTTTGAAACCTGGAACGACAGCATGGGGCACCTCTCAGAGCGAGACTATGGCCCCTCCTATGGCGCCGCACTCACCGTCGATGTCCTGCGAGCTTGGAACATTATCCGAGAGCTTTGAGCGACGTCTGACACTCAATCGCCAGTATCACCGTAAACGGTGTGGTCTGTATGGATCAGAGAAAGCTTTACCCATGCATCGTGGGGTGCCATCCCTCTCGCGGTGCGTAAAGCTGTTGAGCTCCCTCGCATCTATTTAAAAGATTGTATAGATAAAGGGTGCAACCGCCGCTCCTTCGGCAAAATAGATCAACGTAGCGATCATGAGCAGTACGAAGATCACTGGAGCCAACCAATAGGATTTTCTTTCCCGCATGAACAGGAGGAGCTCTTGGGCGCTTCCTAGACTGTGTGCCGTATAATCTTTGTGCGACTCGCTCATCGTTGACTCCTTATGAGAATTTGCACGCTATTGGCTTGCTGCGGAAATTTGTCGGTCATGCTTATGGGTGCTTGTCCGTTGCGCTTTTACAGCTACCACCCACTTGCTACCCATGATGCACGTTTGCCGGAAGAGAATGAACGCGACGATGGCTCCAGGATAAAACCAGAATCCGCCGAGTTTTGACGTGATGGCACCGCCGACCAACGCAACCAGGATGGATAGGAAATCAGTCGTCGGCCCGAGCGGTTCATAGACCTGCATGTGCCGTGCATTGGTTTGATAGCCATCTTTTCTGATCAATTCCTGTTGCCAAGGACGTTTCTCATATGGTTTCAACCTGTCGGTTTGAGGGACGCCTGGGGCTGCTGTGTCTTTCAGAACATGGTCGTCACATGCGTCGATGCAGGCATAGCACTTAATGCATTCTCGGTTGATGACCTTGCCGTTAAAATGGAAGATTTCTCGACTGACATCAATTCCCTGGGGACAGGCGTTGCTACAATCTCGGCAGCCGGTACATTGTGCAACGCGTGTGATCTTGGATTGGATGGGCGAAATATTCATGAGTGGCGTCATCATCGGGGCGTATGGGCACAAAATTCTGCAGAATGCTCCTTGACCATACCGCAGATTCAACATCATGCTCATGGTGAATTGAATGAACAGTGCTAATCCGATCGATACCAAAAAGTCATTCCAGGTGGGGCGGATATCAAGATTGAACGGGGCTGTTTGAGCGAAGGCCTTCCCTTCATATCCTGGGAGGTCAGCCATAGGAGCGGGGGACATGACATTGACCTGGGGAGTAAAGCCAGTCTTCAAGATCAAAAGAATGACCGGTAGGAGCAGCACAAATAGTGCCCCTATCCTCAGCAGCCACCGATGAGGTGTATTAATGAGGATGTTTTTTTCACGCAGGTTGAGGTATTGCCGAACGTTGCACTTACGCAAGATCCAATCGGCAAACTCAATCGCGCCGCGCATATGGCAGGCCCACCCGCAAAAAGCTCGTCCCCAGATTAAAATCGAGATTAAAATCAGTGCCACCATGATCGATGCGGCATTGATGGTTCCTTTGGCAAGTGATGGAACGCCCATCATCGCCGTCTTGCCCCAAATCTGAATCCCGAACACATGCCAGGAGATGAGGTGGAACGCGATATAGGCATGCACCGATGCCAGAGCGATCATGCGATATTTGTATCGCTTTGTGGCCGGTGGAGTGGCACGACCTTTAACAGTGCATGAACTTGGAGCTACAGGCTCCGGAATATCAATTGCAATGATTGGAAGCTCGCGTCCGGATAAGGTATCAGCAGAACCTGCGTTCATGTATGTCGACTCCTCGTATGCTGCGCATACTACGCATTCATAACTATCATGTCAAAATTAACCCGAACAGTATCTCGAAAGGGGGGATAGAGAGGAGAAAGTGGGATACGTGCGGTATCAGTGGAGTTGGCCTGGATGCATCATTGATCATGTGCTTTTGGTTGCTAACAACAGTATGGCATCAGTATCCTTCACTTGACGGTGGCTGCCGATCGGGGAACTCCTGAGTTCTTCTCAGGAAAAAGCTGAACCTGAAGCAAGGTTTGATCGAGGACTCCGGGTGTACCCACATAAAGAGATCCGTAACCCTCCCCCGATACTGACACCTTAGAAGGAGATTTCAGAATGGCCAGATGCGTTGGACGACCCCTGGCGGGCCCATTAGCATGACGTTCTCTGCCTGCTCGAGGAGGAACTCATAGGCTGTCTCCTTTCGAATGTGGGAGGGGTTTTAGTGTACCGACATGGCCATAAGAACTAGCCGTTCGCTCTGGCCTCTGAGCAAAAGTTGTCAGAGCTACTGCATGAAAAAACCTTCGAATGGTCTTTTGGGGAAGAAGCGGGGGGCGCAGAGGGAGTGCATTGGATACATCTCAGTGATACGCTGAGTCTTGCGTGTCATCTGGCGGATTGTGACGATGGCCGCAGAGCAGCGGAAGTTGCGGGCCTTCCCAGATCGTATTTCTGCAGTTTGTGGTATCCAGTCGTTCGACTAACGTCCAAATCGCGGGCTGCCCCGTGGCACATTCCCACGATGCAGACTGCATCCCCTTAAGGCCCCGTGTTGACTTTTCTTGCTTGCGAGGACCGTCCGTAAACGCACAAGAGATAATCAGGCGGTATGCAGCCCTGTAAGGGGTTCTATGAAGACGAAATCAGAAAAACCCGAGTCATATATGGGCAATGGTCCAGTCTGAGGCGAGGCTTTCAAGCAGATGGGAAGCCCAAGAACCACTCGCTACTCGTGTTGGTGTGGGGCGGCTGAGGCGGTCGGCATGGTGGCCGAAATACATCCCTCGATGAACTCGACTTTGCACTGCCAGGAGGATGCGGCCTCGTTGACCCGATTGATCAC
>NZ_JBUBKD010000050.1:0-20692 GCF_054902215.1 Nitrospira sp. CMX1
GCGCTCCGGAGCGGCGCGATCTTGGCGAGTTGTCTGGCGACCATGCCGGCCTGGCAGCACTTTGATCACCCGCCGGTGATGCGTCTCGGTCGGGGAGAACACCCCCGTCGCCGAGACGAGATGACTCGCGCAGGCCAGGAAGAAACTACGGAGTTCTTGGGCCTTACACGCGTCTTTGATGACAAGCCTCCTCTCAAGCGGACGGCCTAACCAGCAGTATTCATATACGCTTCTACTGCAACCGGCGATACGTCGCTACGATAATATCCGTCGCTCGTGGTTCGTGAAACGTGAACGGCGAAGCGTCCTTCGACAAGCTCAGCGCAAGCTTGTCGAAGGGCGTATCTCATTTCCGAATTCGGACGCGTCACACTTCACGAACGAGGCTTCACGAGGTACGCGGTCGACCTGTCCGCTGCGGAATCCGGATGAATGGTTTCTTATTCACACGGTGTCGATCTTTTCTTGCAACGCCCTATTCCACTTCGCAGAGTATGCAGGGTAAGCTGTGCGGATGGCATCTCGTGCCCGATTGCGGCGCTATTCAGTAGTCAAGCGTGTTGTTCTGGTCATCCTCGTTCTACTGGGGGTGTCCCTCGTCCTGTTAAGCGGCTATGGCGCTTTTCTCTCCAGCAGTTTGGCGCTACCGAAGAGTGATGAACACCCTCCGCTCCTGATCTATGGGGCGCCCTTTTTCCTCACGCCTGGATTGCACCCTCAGGATGCGGGTTTATTCGACCGTCTCCATCGGTTGGAATATCGACGAGTCAATGGTCGGCCACGAACGGCTGGTGACTATGTCGTGACCAATGATGCCATCGACATCTTTCTCCATGCTCAAGAGGAAAATCGGCTGTCGGCCCGAGTCGTCAGGTTGATGCTGGCGGAGGGGATTGTCTCCGAAGTGCTCTCGATGCCCGATGGGCAACCGACGGCACTGGTCTCGCTTGAACCGGTGCTGATCAGTGGCATGCGTGGAGGAACCAGGCAGGTTCGTGAATGGATTCCTTTGAGTCGCATGCCGCCCACACTGATTCGCGTGCTCTTAGCGATCGAAGACCGTCGGTTCTTTTCCCATATCGGAGTTGATCCCATTTCGATCGGCCGTGCACTCTGGACCAATCTGACCCACGGTGCGGTCCTGCAGGGCGGCAGCACCCTGACGCAGCAGCTTGCAAAGAACCTCTACTACTCTCCTCAACGTACGATGACGCGAAAGATTCGGGAAATTGTCGCTGCGGTCGCGCTTGAGTTCAAGTACCGCAAGGAGGACATCCTCGAAAGTTATGTCAATGAGATTTATCTCGGCCAAGCGGGGCCGGTTTCCATTTATGGTATCGGCGAGGCGGCTCATCGATATTTCGGCAAGACCGTGGAAACTTTGTCGATCGAGGAAATGGCTCTGATCGTAGGGTTGATCAAAGGACCGAACGTCTACTCACCGGTCAAAAACATTGAGAATGCCACCAAGCGGAGAAATGTGGTGCTTCGCCGACTCCGGGACGAAGGTCTGTTGACGGAGGATGCCTTGAAGCGGTCGCTGAATCGACCGGTGAAGGTGGTGTTGGCTCACGATGTACTCACGGATGCTCCGTATTTCGTCGATCATCTCCTTCGAGAAATCGAAGAGGGCATCCGGCAGGAGATTCCCGAAGGCGCTCGGGTCTACTCGACGCTCGATCCTCGGGCACAGCAACTTGCCGCGCAGGTCTTGCAGCACGGACTGGCCAAACTCGAAAAGACCTACCCATCGCTGGCTGATGCGGATTCGCCGCTTCAAGGTGCCGTCGTGGTGTTGGATGTCAAACATGGACATGTACTGGCGATGGTCGGCGGGCGTGACTATCGCACGAGTCAATTCAATCGTGCGGTACAGGCCCGTCGATCCGCCGGGTCGCTGTTTAAGCCGTTTGTCTATCTGGCAGGGTTTGAAGCGGCACGCGATCAAGGAGAGACCGGATTAACGGCTGCGACCCTACTGGCGGATGAACCGCTCACGTTGGAATCGGGCACGGGATCGTGGTCGCCGCAGAATTACGATCGACAGTACCGAGGCCAGGTCTCCGTTCGAACGGCGCTCGAGCAGTCGCTGAACGTGCCTGCTGTTCGGACGGCGCACCGGACCGGCCTGGCGTCGCTCACGAGCCTGCTCCAGGCGTTCGGCATTGCGACCCCGTTGGCGGACAATCTGTCGTTGGCATTGGGGAGTTCCGCTGTTTCTCTGCTCCAGATTACGGCGGCCTACACAGGGCTCGCGAACGGAGGTGTCGTCGTCCATCCAGTGGCCCTCTCGAACCTTGTGCGAGGCGGTGGGGAGACGATCTGGAGTCCGGCGGTCGACCGGCGGCAGGCCGCCAGCCCCCAAGGAGTGTTTCTGATCACCTCGTTGTTGAAGGGGGTCGTGGATCATGGAACTGCCGCCAAGGCCAGAGCGATGGGGGTGCAGGGGCCGATTGCAGGTAAGACCGGAACGACGGATGGATATCGGGACGCTTGGTTTGTGGGGTATACACCTGATCTTGCGATCGGGGTCTGGGTGGGGTTCGATGACGAGCGTCCGATCAAACTGACTGGGGCACAGGCGGCCCTCCCCATTTGGAGTGACTTGGCCGTGCGGCTTATTCCACGCCAGCACGGTGATTTCGACCAGCCTCCTGGGATCGTCGAGCGTCGGATTGATCCGCGAACCGGCCAGCTTGCTACGGCACAATGTCCGGAGCATCGCACGGAGTTCTTCATCGTGGGGACGGAGCCGACTGTCTACTGCGAAGTACATGGAGGCGGTATGTTAGAACAGTTGAAAGAGACGTTTGGGTTCTCTCCTTAATTAAGGGTGGAAGCGACCCGCCGAATTCCACAAACCGTTAGGCGTATCCACGGTCCTCAGGTAGGCTTGTCTGGACGAGTGGCCTGTACGGAGGACGCACCATGAAGAAAACCGGATATGGAGACGACGGCAATATTACGCTGTTGGCGAAAGGTGTTGAGTTGAAGGGGGAAATCAGGGTCGACGGCACGGTGCGCATCGACGGGCGATTGGAAGGTGATGTGCACACGAAAGGCGAAGTCATTGTCGGCGAAGACGGCGTGGTGAAAGGCGCGATCCATGCCGATTCCCTCGTCAGCAGTGGGCGTATCAAAGCGACGGTGACCGCGACGGGTAAGGTGCAGCTCCTTAAAACTGCAATCCTCATCGGTGAAGTCCATTGTCCCACGCTGCTGATGGAGGAGGGGGCCAAGTTTCAGGGGGTGAGCGATATGGGGATTACCGGCTGGCCCGAAGAGGCCCAGCGATTGCCCAGCAATGTTCGCGATATGAATGCGCATCGGAACAAACCCGTGGCACTCATCGGCAGAGAAGTCGATCTCTAGACAGCTGCTTCTATCCATTCCTCACCACATCATCGTATCCGCTCGTCCCGCTCCTGTCGGCCTGCTGGTTCCTTTCGTGACAGACGCACGCAGATCTGCTATGAACTCAGGACCCCTTCACGAGATTTCGACCCGATGATGACGCGACAGCAGATCTTTTCCGTGGTGTTCTTTTCTCTTCTGGTCCTCCTGCTCTATCAGATCGGGTTGATGTTCAAGCCTTTTGTCTTTTCCGCTTTGTGGGCCGGATTGTTGGCCCATTGGGCGTTTCCACTTCATCAGAGACTGACGCACCTGTTTGCCGGAAAGGACGCACTGTCCGCTGCGCTACTGACCGTCGGTGCGTTGGGCATCGTAGTCGTGCCATTGGTGGCAATGGGGGTCATGTTAGTCCGGGAAGCGAGCGGGGCAGAAGAGGCCATTCGATCGTGGATCTCAGCCGGTGGGTTGCAACGGTTGCCGGAGCAAGTCGCGACGATTCCGTTCATCGGTGGATGGTTGAAGTCTGCGATGTCGGGCGCCGGCGCTCCCGTGATTTCGTTAGAGCAGTCCGTGACGACCGGGGTGAAGGAACTCAGCCAATTACTGGTCGGTGGGATGGGAGGGTTACTCAAGAATACCTTCGCCCTCGTGACCAATTTTTTCATGATGTTGCTGATTCTGTTCTTTCTCTTTAAGGATGGCCGGCAGTGGCTCTCTGTCTTATACGATCTGATTCCGATGGAAGAGTCGCATAAGTCAAAGATTCTGGCTCGCTTGGATCAAACGATCCGAGCAGTGGTGAAGGGGATGCTGGTGACGGCTATCGTTCAGGGTCTCTTGGCCGGAGCGGCCTACCTCGCGCTCGATGTGCCGTTCCCGATCGGGCTGATCGCCTTGACGGTCGTGCTGGCACCGATCCCATTTGGAGGGACCGGGTTGGTCTGGGGACCGGTGGCTCTGTACTTGTTCTGGATCGGGACGACCGGTAAGGCTCTCATCATGTTGGTGTGGGGTATCGGCGTCGTGTCGATGGTCGATCAATTTCTTCGGCCATGGTTGATCGGGCAAGATGTCCAGATTCCGGTCTTGCCCCTTGTGCTGAGCGTCCTCGGAGGTCTGGCTCTGTATGGCATTCTGGGCATCTTCATCGGCCCGATCATGGTCAGCCTATTGATGACGGCCGTACAGATTTATCGAGAGGAATATCACCTCAAGCAGTCCGTCTCTTCCACCAGCCCCCTCTCGCCCTCGTAACAGGTTTGTCGATCATCGTTACCGCATCGTGTTCAGCGTCTTGGAACGGCGGCTGACGGCTGAGGCTCGGCAAACTGCGCGTTGTCTTACTCCAATGGAATAGTAATCGCGATTCCACCCATGACATCGTTCAGCTTAAAATTCTGTTTGGGGCTCAGTGGATGACTGTTGTGGCAGGTGACACACGCGGGGGACACGGCGCGATCGGCATAGATGGCCTGGAAGTACTGTTTCTTTCCGCTGGATACCAATCCGGAGACCGGTCGATCAGGCTGCCGTCGAAGGAGCTCCAGTGCTCGCCGTTCAAACTCCGTGGCCGGTGCGTTGCGCTGATAGATCGGGGAGAATCCGATGAGCTTGTATCGGATGCCGTAACCGGCTTCGGCCACCAGTCGACCGGAATGTTGGAGGAACTGTGCCGGCAAGGGGAGCCCCTTGCCCTGCTCCCACTGTTCCGTCGCGGCGACAATCCCTTGTTCTTGCATCCGGTTGACAACGTGCGTGGTGTAGAACGAACGGTCGGCTTCCAGGACGGCGTGGACATAGTCGGCGACCTTCTCCGGAGCAATGCCGACAGGCATTGTCCGCTCCTTGGCTGCGAGGAGAGAGCTTCCTCCCCAGAGTCCTCCTACGAGGAATGCAATGATTGCGGCTCGGAGTGCGAAGCAGCGGTAGTCCATGGGCCTCCTTGAGGGGATGGCGACGAACTGATCGGCAGAGTGACGGAGCAGACGGTGCCTTGTCCTTCATGGCTCTCAATCCGGATGTCTCCTCCGAATTTTCGAATCAGGCGCCTCGCAACCGTCAGCCCAAGGCCCGATCCTTCTCCCTGCCCCTTTGTTGTGAAAAATGGATCGAACACCTTCGAGAGGTGTTGTTTCGAGATGCCGGGCCCGGTATCGGCGATCGTCGTGGTGACCATCTTGTCCACCACGGCGGTGGTCAGCGTGAGTGTGCCATGGCCGTTCATGGCCTGGGCGGCGTTGGCCAAGAGGTTCACCAAGGCCTGTCGGAGCTGGTCCGGAAGGACGAGGATCGGTGTCGTGCCCGCATAATGCTTGTGGATCACAAGCGCTGTCATATCCACGATGGTCTGGGCCGTGGCCAAGGCTTGATCCACGATGTTCTCCATGGAGACCGAGATCGGCTTATCGGACGTCTCACGGTCTATCACGCCGGTGAAGTCGCGGATGATAGCGGTCATACGGCGGCCATGGGCCACAATGTCCTTGGCGTAGCTCTTGATCATCTCCAGATCCTGTGCATCCTGCATGACTTCGCCTAATCCGATGATGCTGAACAAAGGATTGTTGAGTTCGTGACCGATCCCGGCGGTGAGTACGCCCAGGCTCCCTGACTTTTCCGCTTGGACCAGTTGGTCATGCAGTCGACTCTCGTCCGTTGTATCTCGAAGCACCAACCCGATGCCGTCCTCTTCTCCCGGTCTGGCGGGCAGGCGGAACCATTGATATCGGTAGATGCGCGATCCGATCTGGAGCTGAGAGGGGTGTTCAGCCGGCTCATGATCGGTGGTTGGCATCAGCGGATCCCGTGGCGTAGTTTCTTGTGTGCTTACCGCTGTGGTGAGCTGTGCATCGCCCTTCGCTCGGAACTCTGCTTGAAGCCGTTTCTGCTGCGCCGTATCGAGGGGAAGAATCGAGAACAGCGAGGTGCCCGGCGACGTTCCTTTGGTCGAGAACGATTCGCGCCCGGCCTGATTGATGTACTGCACGACCTCGTGCGTATCGATCAAGAGAATCGGAGTCGGAACGGCATCTAAGATCTGATCCGTCGATTGTTGAAGGACATGGACTTCCTGCGTCTTCAGTTTTACCTGATCGGTGAGTCCGGCAAATGCGGCTTTCAGCTGTGCATTCATCCGATTGAATTCTCCGGCGAGATCTTCCAACTCATCGCCGGTGCTGATCTGAATCGGTTGTTCGAGCGCACCACGTCCGATGGCCTGCGCCGCCTGTTGGAGTTCCCGGACCGGTGTGACGATGCGGCCCGCGGCGAGATAGCCCAGCGAGGCCAGGAGCAGGATGGCGACCACGCCGAACATCAGCACCCAACTGAACAGATGCTGAATCGGCGCGAAGAGCTCATCGGATGACTGCCAGACGAACGAATGCCATGATCCCTGGTCGAGCGAGCCGTTGGTGGCCCGGCTCGTCTCTGGAAGCGGCGCAAAGCCGATGACGGAGGTGGCGTGCCCACCATGGCCGTCGCTTGAAGCTTGCACCCATCCTGGGTGATTCGGTGTGATGAGGGGAATCAAACTGGAATCGGATAGTGGAACGCCGGTCGGCAGAATCGGACAGCTGATGACGATGCCGTTGGTATCGATCAACATGACGTGACCGGTTTTTCCGAAGCGAATGGCTTGGGTCGAAGGAGAGAAAAACTCTTTGGCGTCGATGACGCGATGGAGCACACCGACGGCGCCATGCCGGAGACTATCCATAATAGGCAGGGAGATGGTGAACACATAGGCGTTTACCTTTTCGTCAAAATGGATGTCTTCGATGAAGAGTTTGCCGACGCCCTTATTGAAGGCGCCTTGCCACCATCGGGTATCACGATGACGAAAAGCCGGATGATCGGTCATGGTTCCGGCCAGTGCGCCTTGGGCATCGGTCAGGAACAGCATCTTTGTTGAGGCTCGAACGACTTGAGGGAGTAGCTGTCCAGGCGGGCTATGGATTCCGGAAAAGTAGTCATGGAGCAGCATACTGAGCGGATTGTCCGTGATGGCCTTGACGGTGGCTTTGTTTCGGCTCATCCATCGCTGTTCCACGTCGGTGCTTGCTCTGGAGTTGCTCTGAGCGTCACGCCGATGTTCCAGCTCACGGATGATGGTGGGATCATTGGCGATCCTGGCGGTGTGTGCGATTTCTTCTAGCACCAGCAGATCGAGTTTGCGGGCTGCTTCGGTAGCTAAGGCTTTGAAGCTTTCTCCGCTGACTTCCCGAATCTCTTGAGATCCTTGCCAGAATGCCATGCCCAGACCAACGACAAGCGGGAGAAGGCCGACAAGCAGCATAGACAAGATGATCTTGGTTTTGAGTCCCCATCTGGACCTGGCTGATGAGGGGGGAGCGGTCTCGTTCATGATGACGCCCCTTCGCTCTGGCTGGTTTCTCCGGGGAATGTGAGTGTGAATGTTGAGCCACGCCCGACCTGGCTTTCCACGGTAATGGTCCCGTGCATGTGGTGGATGACATTCTTGATATTGTAGAGGCCCAGACCGGTTCCCTTACCGGGCGGCTTTGTGGTGAAAAACGGATCAAAGATGCGGTTCAGCAATTCCGGGGCAATGCCGCTGCCGGTGTCCGAGACACGGACCTGCGTACTCCCGCCTACGGTCGCTGTTTCCAGAGTTAAGATTCCTTGGTGTTCCATGGCCTGGACCGCGTTGGTAATAAGATTGACGAACACATGGAGGAGTTGATCAGGATTTCCCTTCGCGGTCACATCCGATTGGTAGTGCTTACGAATCTCGATGTCTTGGAGGGCGACGGCGTAGCGGGCGATCTTCAGGGCTTCGTCCAGTTTTGCATTCACACCGACCAACCCCTCGTGACGGAGAGAGGTGCGGCGGGAATAGGACGTCAGGTCTCGACAAATCGCCGTCGTTCGCTTGACGGCGTCGATAATGTCTCTTGCCTGAAGGTGCACCTCGTTCAGGTCTGTTTCCTCGGCGAGATTTTCCGCCAGGCCCAGAATGAGCTGGAGGGGATTATTGATATCGTGGGCGATGCCGGCAGCAAACGAGCCGATGCCCGCGAGTTTTTCCGCATGGAGCAACTCGGTCTGCAATGTCGATTCATATTGTACAAGTAACCACAGCAGCCGAGAGGTCTGTCCATTGACGATATCGGTTCCGGAAGGCACTTGATCTTCAAGCACAGACTCCATGGTGGGATCACCGGTCACATCCATCACGAGGTTCGGTTGTTGGTTTTTGATAAGGTCCGGTACCTGGTCATAGACGGCCACGTTGAGTTCTTGGGCTCGCCTGAGGCCTGGTGCCGTTGGATTCTTGTCGACAATACCGACGACTTCAATCGTGCCGATTTGATGAAGCACATCCAGGAGGGCTGTTCCCCCACGGCCCGCTCCGATGATGGCGACTCTCATCGGAGGCGGCGTGGGAGCCTGGGCGGCCGATTGAGGCTCGGTTCGTCGGTGGGAAATGGTCGGTGAGACGATCGTCATACGTGATCCCCCCGCTATCGTTCAGCTGATCAGAGATGGGCCAATTCACGCTGCTCCATGGCTCGTGCCACGGAAGCCTTCAGTTTGTCACCTTCGACCGGCTTCACCAGATAATCCACCACGCCCTGCCGGAGTAATGAGGTCGCCATGTCGGTATCTGGGAATCCGGTCAGAACAATCAGCGGAACACGAGGATAGTTCTGGCGGAAATAGGCAATCGCTTCGATCCCATTCACTTTGGGCATGCGGATGTCGCAGATGATGACATCAAGGAGCAGCCGGTTTTCGCCGGAGTTGATGACCTCAATGGCCTTTTCCCCATTTTCCGCTTCGAGAACATCGTACCCGCCTTTTTGGAGTGTCATGCGGACGACCTTACGAATGTCGGGCTCGTCATCGACGACCAGTACTCGCCCGTTGCAGCTCTCACCTCCCACGAAGAACCCGGATTTGAATTCACTCATGATGACCTCCTTGGTAAACGGCGGGGATTGGTTTTTGCCTCTGCGACCGATAATGGCAAGGTCGATGCCGTCATATGAGAAAAGTAAAGACGAATGATTTCAGGGCCTTGTTCATTTGGAATGATGAGGGACTCTCCACGGTTGGCTGATATGCACCACCAACATCGTGAAAACCACCAAGGGGAGAGCTCATTGCCTTTCATGGCCGGTTTGGGCTAGGGTGTTGAAAAACAGAGGAGTGGAGGCCGGTGATTACCCAAGATGTGTTGACCGACTATATTCGCAAATCCTTGCCCGATGCAGTGGTGACGGTGACGGATCGTACGGGAACGATGAATCATCTCAAGGTGGTAATCGTTTCGGATGGATTTCAGGGAAAAAATCTCTTGGACCGGCATCGCATGGTTTATCAAGCATTGGATGCGCCGATGAAGGACGGGCGGATCCACGCCTTGGAACTGACGGCACGAACGAACGACGAAGCGTAGGAGGAGACGACGATGGCCGACCAGATGGAAGAAGAAATTCAGAAGGAAGTGAAGGCCCATAAGATTTTGATCTACGGCAAGGGTACGAAGACAATGCCGATGTGCGGGTTTACCAGGGAGACCATGCAGTTTTTTGACAAGTATGGGTATCCGTACGAATTGATCGATGTCCTGTCGCAGCCGGCAAAGCGCGAAGCGCTGACGAAGATGACCAACTGGCCGACGCTCCCGAAGGTGTTTATCGACGGTACCTTCTACGGTGATACCGACATTCTCGATCCGATGGCCGCCAAGGGTGAGATCGAGCCGCTGCTGAAAAAAACATTCGGGAAGTAAGCAGGGCATCCCTGCTAGTCTCTTGCTCCCTGAGCGCGCACGCGGGAGCAAATAACATCCACAATCAAGGGCGGTGCTCTCTCGACGGGCGCAGTGAGACCAGCAGGAATGCCCTGCTTAGGGGTGGGGAGGTGTGCGTGTCCGTTCCATCCGAGACTTGGAAGGGAAGCGATTGGAGAAATCTCATGCGAAAGAGTCCTCCTCACACGGCGAGTATGTTGACGGCCGCGCTGGGCTTGATCGTCAATGCAGGATGTGTTGCAGATCATCGAGGCAATCATCTCGTCTGGGAGCACTCACGGATTGTTGATCTGACGCATTCGTTTGGTTCCGACACGATTGTCTGGCCGACGGAACAGGATTTCAAGCTCGTCGTTCAGCATGCAGAGCACACCACGGCTGGGTACTACTACGCGTCCAACCGCATCGAGATGCCGGAGCACGGAGGCACGCACATCGATGCGCCGATTCACTTTTCTGAAGGGAAGCAAACTCTCGATCAGATCTCAGTCGAACGGACGCTCGGGACCGCCATCAGGATCAACGTCAAGGAACAGTGTGTGCACGATCGGGATTACCAAATTACCACTCATGATCTTAAGCAATGGGAGTCACGATCTGGCCGAATTCCAGAGGGAGCCATTGTCTTGCTCGATACCGGCTATGCCCAGTTCTGGCCAAGTCGGAAGGATTATTTGGGAACGGGGCTAAGAGGGCAAGAAGGAGTGCAGGCGCTGCGCTTCCCAGGACTACATCCTGATGCTGCTGCCTGGCTGGTGCGTGAACGGCAGGTGAAGGCTGTCGGCATTGATACAGCGTCGATCGACTACGGGCAATCCACGAGATTTGAAACGCATGTCGCGCTGCTGTCTCAGAATGTGCCCGTGTTTGAAAACCTGGCCAATCTGAATGACCTACCAGTACGTGGTTTCGACGTCTTCGCCCTGCCGATGAAAATTGCCAATGGCACTGGTGGTCCGCTACGGATCATCGCAGTCGTACCGACTTCCAACTAGCGCGCACAACAGAATTTCACTTTGAGTGCCTTTCTTCCTGGTTGATGTCTGTGATCAGGACTCCTGAGTCACTAGCGGGCATCATTCCTCGGAGCGTGTTTGTTCTGAGACCGTTGCGGGCATGCTTTCATTCTTTCAGGTTTCTTAGGACGCATGTATACTTGTGTAGTATGAAGCCTCAGCAACCGGCTGCTTCTCAATCAACTGGACGGCGACCAAGCAAGCTGAGTCAGCGGCTTGCTGACGAAAAGATAGAGCGAGCGAGGCGTCAGACTCCGGAAGAACGGCTCATCATTGCATTGCACCTGTCCGATTTCTGCTACGAAATACACCGGTGTTCTCCAAAGCCTTAAATCACATTATCGACCGTTTGGCCCAAGCCCAGAAGGCTCAGCTCATGCATTCTTATGCGCTGATCGGTGGTTTTGCAGTATCGGCATGCGGTGTTGCACGAGAGTGTCTCTGCTGCACATTCAGGCTGCTAGTGCATGTCAGTTTCTCAACTGACTAGGGGTTTGATAACGTTCCATCAGGAGAGACAAGATTGGCGTGGCGCGCACAGATAATGTTAAAGCTATCGCTTGCCTCATAAACTATACCAACGAGGTCGAGAACTGATGGATTTCCGCGAATCGCAAAAATTGGACATCCGCTCATCCCGCCATATGTTTCTGGCCAAGCATCGTCAGAATTGAGATTATGAATTGAATTGGTTTCCACTGCACAGGCAAAGCCGCATTCATTGACGCTAGAAACCTGCACTTTTTGGCAAAAAGAATCAAACTTTATTGCTCGTCGTATTGGGAGTAGGTAGCGGTATGCCATGGGGAAGCCCACGATAAGAACGGTCAAGCCAGGCATGACAGAATGTGGAGGCCACTTCAAAGGAGTATATAGTGATAGATGTTGCGCGAATTCTCGGAGGTCCAGTCCGGACAAGTCTAATGTGACCAAATCAGACTTCTTAGATCTTGCAATGATCCGCTCTGCGACATTCTCTATTGAACCTTTGGCGATTTGTAATCTTATGGAAGGATGCTCAGTTTGTTTCTTCAAGAATTCCTCAATGACGTGTTCTGCTGTGATTAGGATCGGCCTATCCAGCTTAATAAGCACACCGCTGGCGCTGTGCATTTCAGGCTCGCCATCAGGTTCCCCCCAAAAGACGGAAACAGTGTGTTCGAAGCAGCACCGCATCATGAGACGAAGAACTTCGTGGGGGAGTGAAAAGGAAGACAACTCGGACATCGCGCTCCTAACACCTAACTAGCAAGAATGAATCTCACAGATTCTAGTTCTTCGAAAATGGGAAGGCCACTGGTAGATGGTGTCTTGTTTATCTCTTGCCCTTCATTGTTGCGACAAGAAGTATTGGAAACGCCCACGAGGGTGCGATGGCTTTTCACACTAAGGCTCTTCTAGGTTGATGTCAGCCCCACTGTAGTGACCTTGGAATCGAAATGCGATGGAGGGATCTTCCAACCGCAGGCGATGGAAGAGCTGGAACTGATTGACGGGCTATGATCGAACTTTGGAAAAGGTGCTAAGCCACAATGGCTTGTCTTGTCTCGTCCAGATGTTTCTGTAGATAGGTCATAAAGGGAGTGCCGCCAGTGCCGACGGCTGTGGGATTGGTGGAGCTGGTTTGATGCTGCCGATTGATATAGCTATCGGCGTAGCCGATGTGGATTTCCCGGAACTGCGCCAGTAGGTCGACGCAAGTACAGTAGGCGGACCAGAGTTCGTGGTGATTCTGTCGGCGATCACGGACATAGCCTGAAAGAATAGCTCTCCCTTGGCTATCATGCTGGCTCTCTAAAGCTCCAAGAAACGCACGATGGCGGGGTGGCATGTACTCCCGCATTTCTTGGAGGTATACCGTCAAGGGATCAGGAGCATGGCAAATACCGAGTCCTGCGTCCAGGCAGGGGACGATCGAACTCTGGGCGCCTGTCTCACCTCGAAACTGTTGTGGTTGTTGTGCATAGGTTTCGATCTTGTCATAGATGAGTCCGTTGGGGAGCGAAGGACTATTCTTCCAGCCGTGAATATAGGGTCTCACACGGGTGTAATAGACATAGGGATCGCAGCGCTCTTTCATGCGGAGCAGCGTATCTCGCATAGCGGTCTGAGCCGACGCCAGAGCTTGTAAACCCAACAACACTTCTTCGTCATTCTTATTCGCCGCTCCGTTGATCGCCCTCAGTAATCCTTCCAGGCCGGGCCCTGCTTGCCGCTCGATCTGGATATGGACCACGACAAACCACTCCTCATCCAACCCACCGAGAAAATTTTGCAGCAGCACGATGTTGTCGAGCTGAACCGGTTTCGCGTTATCGAGGCGGCGCCAGTTATCCAGCGCATAGGAGGCGTAGGAGAGTACCGGTGGGCGACCGAGCTTCCGGCCTAGCTCGTACCAGAGCCGTGCGAGTTGGGAGGGGAGCTTGGCAGCAGGTTGCCCCGGTGTTTCCCATACATAGGCGTGGCCAGCAAATGACAGGATACGCATTGCAGTTCGATAGTCATCTTCGCGCCAGCTCGACGGGATGGATGGGAGTAAGACTGGTTGTTCGTCGATAAACCGCCGAACCTGGCGAGCGCTCAGTAATTTGGGTAGCTCGTGACTCAGAAGATTAAGCGTGGGACAGTCGGGTAGGCTTTCACAAGGATCCGGTGGCAGGAACCCCCGTTCAGGGGAGATTCCAAAATCTGCAAGAGATGACGGTTGGAACGTATGGGAGTTCATAGAGCCCTCTTTGCCCTCACTCTACCACTCCTGTATTTGATTGCAATCGGTTCTGATTATGACCAGTCAGATTAGGCTCAGCGAAGACTTTGGCGGAGGAATAGTAACAGACTGAAATAAAAAGGCCGCCTCAACTGAGGCGGCCTTCTACTTCTTTCTCTTCTAGCGGGTGCGGTGCAGGTACTCTCGACTGCGCGCATTCACCGAGCATCGCCCGCTATTTGAAAATCAGATCAGTTCTGCATGCGCGGTGAGCGAGCACTGAGAGTACTCGCGCCGCACCATGCTCTCTACGTTCCCATTTCCCAGGATGCTAGGTACTTCTTCTGCTCGTTCGTGAGTGTATCGATCGCCACACCCATACCCGCTAATTTGAGCCGGGCAATCTCCTTGTCGATCACTTCAGGAACCGGATAGACCTTTTTCTCGAGCTGTTTGTAATTCTTCACGATATATTCGGCGCCGAGCGCTTGGTTGGCAAAGCTCATGTCCATCACACTGGAAGGATGGCCCTCTGCGGTGGCCAGGTTGACGAGTCGGCCTTCGCCGAGCAAGCTGACGCGGTGTCCGTTTTTCTTGAGAGTGAATTCTTCGACACCGGTGCGAACCACCCGGCGTTTACCGGCCATTTTTTCAAGGGCCGGGATATCGAGCTCGACGTTGAAGTGTCCGCTGTTGCAGACGATGGCGCCGTCTTTCATCGCGGCGAAATGCTCGCCACGGATCACATGGATGTTGCCGGTCACTGTGACGAAGAAATCGCCGACCGGAGCGGCTAGTTCCATCGGCATCACGCGGAAACCATCCATGACAGCTTCCAGACCTTTCAGCGGATCAATTTCGGTTACGATGACATCGGCGCCCATGCCTTTGGCGCGCATGGCGATGCCGCGTCCACACCAGCCGTATCCCACCACGACGACCACAGACCCGCATACCAGACGGTTCGTGGCGCGTATGATGCCGTCCATGGTGGATTGGCCCGTGCCGTAACGATTGTCGAACATGTGCTTGGTATCGGCATCGTTCACGGAGATCACAGGGAATTTGAGCACTTTCTTTTCCGCCATGCTCCGTAAGCGAATGACTCCGGTGGTGGTCTCTTCTGTCCCACCGATGACGTTCTTCAAGAGTTCTTTCCGCTTGGAGTGAAGGTGTGAGACCACATCGGCACCGTCGTCCATGGTGACGTGCGGACGATGGGCTATAGCCGACTCAATGTGACGATAGTATGTGGGGTTGTCTTCGCCCTTGATGGCGAAGGTCGGGATGCCCTCATGCTGGACCAAGGCCGCCGCGACGTCATCTTGTGTGCTTAGTGGATTGGATGCGCAGAGGCGGACGTCAGCTCCGCCGGCTTTCAGCGTGATGGCCAGATTCGCCGTTTCCGTGGTGACGTGTAAGCAAGCGGTTACACGGACGCCCTTCAGTGGCTGTTGTTTCTTGAACCGCTTTCGAATCAGTCTCAAAACGGGCATCGTGGCCTCAGCCCATTCGATCTTCAATTTGCCTTGATCTGCCAGCTTGATATCTTTCACATCGTAATCCACGGAGATCCTCCTTCTGAAAGTTGTCGGTCGTGATTCGGTGGGGCGTCGATTGCCCTCATGACAAGGGGGACGGGTCACCAACCCGTCCCCCTTGCGTCGACGTGATAAGGCTCAGGAAGCTTATAGTCCGGCGTCCTTGCGCAGGGCCTTGGCCTTGTCGGTTTTCTCCCAGGTAAACTCCGGCTCGTTGCGGCCGAAGTGTCCATAAGCCGCCGTCTTTTTGAAAATGGGCCGTCGAAGTTTGAGATGATCAATGATGCCGCGTGGCGTCATCGGGAAGTGCTTGCGCACGAGCTTGTCGAGCTTATCAACCGACACCTTTTCCGTGCCCTTGGTATCGACCAGCACGGAGACAGGGTCGGCGACGCCGATGGCATAGGCCAATTGCACTTCGCACTTATCGGCCAACTCGGCAGCGACAAGGTTCTTCGCGATATAACGTGCCATATAGGAGGCGGACCGGTCGACTTTTGTCGGATCTTTTCCGGAGAAGGCTCCGCCGCCATGGCTGCCATGGCCGCCGTAGGTGTCGACGATGATCTTACGCCCGGTGAGACCGGTGTCACCCATGGGGCCGCCGACTACGAATCGACCAGTCGGGTTGATGTGATGCTTTACGCCGGTCGGATCATAGAGGCCTTTCGGCATGACCGGCTTGATCACCTTCTCCATGATATCGCGTTCAATTTGCTTATTGGTCACATCAGGGCCGTGCTGCGTGGAGACGACGATCGTATCGATCCGCACGGGCCTGCCGTTTTTGTACTCGACCGTGACTTGTGACTTCCCATCCGGCCGCACCCATTTGAGAATGTTTTTCTTGCGCACTTCGGCAAGGCGTTTGGTCAAACGGTGAGCCAAGACGATCGGCATCGGCATGAGTTCATCGGTTTCATTGGTGGCGTATCCGAACATCAACCCTTGATCACCGGCTCCTCCGGAATCGACGCCCATCGCAATGTCACCCGATTGTTGGTGAATTGCGGTGAGAACGGAACAGGTATGGAAGTCGAACCCCCAGGAAGCATCGCAGTAGCCGACGTCCTTGATGACCTCCCGAATAATGTCAGGGATTTCAACGTAGGCCTTGGTCGAGATTTCTCCGGCTACCAGTGCGATACCCGTGGTGAGAATCGTCTCGCAGGCGACACGAGAATACTTATCCTGAGCGATGATGGCATCCAAGATACCGTCTGATATCTGATCGGCGATTTTATCAGGATGCCCTTCAGTCACTGATTCCGAAGTAAAGAGAAAATTGTCTCGCATGAGTCCCTCGCGGGTTGAGGTTATGGAAAACCAGCGTTGGTCTGTCCAAGGATGTCTGTAATGTGAGAAAATACGACCGAGAGACAAGCCACGCACAAACGTGGTTGATTCTAGAGGAGAGGGGTCGGCTTTGTCCATCATTTCGTTTCGTTCTTGTTGGAAAAACCGTCATGCCTCGTTTACTTGACTCGGGATTTTGGCGACTTGTAACATGACCGAACGGGCGTCGATGAATCGGTGAGTGCTACGTAGGGCTCGCTCTGGCAGAAAAAACCGTTCAGACTGGTGTGTTGGGCGTCGACATGAAGTATGGCCGAACGATCTCGATTCTCCCGGGGCTTCTCGCAGTCGGTGTGTTGGTCACGGTCTCCGTTGTCGATGCGCAACCACCGCAGTCGGTCAAACGGTCGGCTGTCGAACGCGGCGTCGTTCATGTCGGCGATGAAGCACCGAATTTCACGTTGCAAGACCTTGCCGGAAATGTCATCAGTTTGTCTCAGCTCAGGGGGAAAGTCGTCCTGCTGAATTTTTGGGCGACGTGGTGTGGGCCCTGTCGAGTCGAGATGCCGGCGATGGAACAACTTTATCGCACGTTACCGAGAGGACAGTTCGAGATTTTGGCCGTATCGACGGATGCCCAAGGAGCAGCCGTGACACGACCGTTTCAGAAACGGATGGGCTTTACGTTTCCAATTCTTCACGACTCGGAGTATCGGGTTGGCCTGGCCTATGGAGCACGAACGATCCCGATCACCTTCATGGTTGATCGCCAGGGCGTCGTACGACAAAAAATATTTGGTGCCCGTGATTGGGACTCACCGGAGGCCCGTGACTTGATTCATGCTCTGATGAAGTCCTAGCGATGACACAATCCATTCCACAGATTTCGCTGGTTGCAGCCTTTTCCGCGGGGCTTCTGTCGTTCGTGTCCCCATGCGTTTTGCCGCTTGTGCCGAGCTACATTTCCTACATCACTGGACTTTCGGTTGAACAACTGACCGACGCCTCTGAACGTGAGAAATTCAAGAAGGCCATTATCGTGAATTCCTTGCTCTTCATCGGCGGGTTTTCATCGGTATTCGTTGCCTTCGGGGCTTCCGCAAGCTTTCTGGGACAGCTGTTGATCAGCCATCAAGATCTCATTCGCCGCATCGGCGGTGTGGTCATCATTTTGTTTGGGCTGTATCTGCTCGGAATTCTCAATCTCACGTTCCTCAAGATGGAGCATCGCTATCAATTTCGCAATCGACCGGCTGGGTACTTGGGATCGTTCTTGATCGGTGTGGCGTTTGCGGCCGGATGGACCCCCTGTGTCGGGCCGGTTCTGGGGTCGATTCTGCTCTATGCGAGCACGACTGATTCCATGTTCAGCGGGGTCGTGTTATTGACCTTTTACTCATTGGGTTTGGGTATGCCGTTGTTTCTCACGGCATTGGGCGTCGATCGATTCTTGGCCTACTTCAAAGAAGTACGGGCCTATTTGTGGGGCGTGTCGACCGTGAGCGGAGTGATGTTGATCGTCGTCGGGGTGATGATCTACGCCAACTCGTTGACGATGATCACCAGTTTCTTGGAGCGATACGGAATCGGTTGGTATCTGGGACAGTGAATGAGGCTATCCGCGGACTTCGTTCGGTATAACCCTCTCTCGCCAAGTCGTCTTCCCTCTACTCAGTGCTCAACGCTCAGCACTCGATTCTGCTGGGTCAGCACCAGGCGCCAAGGCGACAGGCGGTAAATCCTGGCTTGAGTGAATTGACGGCGGAGCTTCCGGCTAAACCGAGCGAGGGGGGAAGTCCCAGTGTGCCCATCAGAGCTGACGGCAGGGAGCCAGCGGATGGTTGCGGTGAGGAATTGGATGGGCCGTTTCGTACCATGCCTGAACCGGCATCAGAGAGAGTCGTCGACTCGGATTGCTGTGCCAACAGTGTTGTCGGTTGAGCTGCGCTGATTTTGGCGAGGAGGTGCTTCCCATCGCCAGCGAATTGGCTGTGAGGGTACTTTTCCGTCAAGACCATGAGATGGTCCCTGGCCCAATCGTCCGCACCCAACTCGTGGTACGACTTAGCGAGAAAGTATAAGGCGTCCGCAGCGACGGGCTTGTCAGGATAGGCCTTCATCACTTGTTCGAATCGGTGTGCGGCCGCCAGGTACGAGCCTCTCCGGTAGTAGAATTGCCCCACAAAGAGATGCATCTGTGCCAGCCAATCGTGACATTCCTCGAGTTTTTGGTGTGCTTGCGTGTCATAGCGACTGCCGGGAAACTCTCTCTGCATCTGTTCGAACGCTGCGATCGCCTTTTGCATGGGTTCAGGGTCGCGATCGATCGTTTTGGCCATCTTGAAGTGAATCTCCCCAATTCTGAAGGCAGCATAGGGGGCTAGAACGTGATTCCGATGGAGCTCCAGGAAGTGTTTGTATTCGACGAGCGCTTCCGCGTACTCTTCTTTCTCAAAATACGCTTCGCCGCGTTTCATGATCACATTAGGGTGGTAATGATTATCGACCGTATCGCCCAGGAAAATTTGCTCGTCCGTACCGCTGAGGGCTTTTTTAAGTCCGCTTCGAACGTCGCTGGCGGAAAAATCACCGGCACAGGCGGCAAGGATGAGGCAGTACATGCCCATCCAGATCACGAGGCACGGACCAGACGGTCTGCATCGGGCGCGTGTACCGGCTTGCACGAACGGCATCTGCATAACTAACACAGATAGCAAGGATACAGGTAAAAAGCAATCGGACGCGTGGTTTTGTTGACCTGCCTTCTTGGTGGACCCTATAATCCCGCTCCACATCTGCATTCTGGAGCATGAAACGGGTTTGTCCAACTGATTAGAGGAGTTGGTGTTTAGGACCATGATTCGAACACGAGTGATTGGAACGGGCAGCTACCTTCCATCTCGAGTCGTGCCGAACGAAGAGATTGCGCAGGTTATCGGGATCTCCCCAGCCAACATTCAACGGCTGACCGACATTCGATCACGCCATTGGGCGGGGGACCAGGAGGCGGCTTCAGACCTGGCGATTGCTGCGGGCCGCCGGGCGCTGGAGGCTGCCGGCTGTGAGGCTTCGGCCATTGATGCCATTGTGCTGTCGACCACTTCGCCGGATATGGCATTCCCCTCGACGGCCTGTTTGGTGCAACGGGGCTTGGGCTGCAAGCCGGTGGGGGCCTTTGATGTGTCTGCGTCCTGCTCGGGATTTTTATATGGACTTTCTATGGCGCAGGCCATGATTCAAAGCGGTCAGGCGAAGACCTGTTTGCTTGTTGCGGCCGAGGTGAAGTCTCGCACACTCGATCCTCAGGATGAAGCGACCGCGCTGCTATTTGGGGATGGAGCCGGAGCCGTTATCCTTCGAGGGGAGCATGATCCCAATCCGGAGTGGCGAGGAATTCTCGGAATCAGGCTGTACGCGGATGGGGCGTCCCATGGACTCATTCGAATCCCCAGTGGGGGATCACGGAGCCCTGCATCGGCAGATACGGTAAAGAAACGGGAACATACGTTGCGCATGCGAGGCGCGTCGCTATTTCGGGTTGCGATCCGACGAGTTGAGCAGGCCGTGCACGACATCTTGAAGGAATTTGGGGTGCGTTCGGATGAACTGAAACAGGTGGTGCTGCACCAGGCGAATGGACGAATTCTGGATCAGATCGCCGATCGGTTGGGTATCGAGCGGTCTCGAGTCGCATCGGTCATTGAACGATATGGCAATACCTCCTCGGCTTCGCTTCCCATCGCGCTGGATGATGCAGTCCGCAAGGGACACATTTCACCGGGAGATTTGGTGCTCCTGGGAAGTTTTGGAGGGGGACTGACTTGGGCAACGAGCCTTGTTCGGTGGTAACGCCGATAAGCAACAGAGGTAAGCATGTGCCTGCGTTGCCCTTTGAGTAAGCATCTGATTCAGGAGTACAGCAGATCATGATCTTCAGCATACTTCCCAAAGAGGAAGCCTTTTTCGAACTCTTCAAGAAGGCGGCCCACAATGTGAT
>NZ_JBUBKD010000051.1:0-20300 GCF_054902215.1 Nitrospira sp. CMX1
CTCCTCACAAAGTTTCATCCTGTCGTCACGATTCTAGTATCTACGCGCTTGTGACCCGGAACGCACCTGGCGGGTCCGCCAGGTAAGGCACGGCTAATGAGCTGGAACCATTGTGTGTTCTGAAAGAGGCGAGTGGCTCCAGTCGATCGACCATCATTTCATGACACCATCCTCGGCAGCGGCTTGGCTCCTCACAAAGTTTCATCCTGTCGTCACGATTCTAGTATCTACGCGCTTGTGACCCGGAACGCACCTGGCGGGTCCGCCAGGTAAGGCACGGCTAATGAGCTGGAACCATTGTGTGTTCTGAAAGAGGCGAGTGGCTCCAGTCGATCGACCATCATTTCATGACACCATCCTCGGCAGCGGCTTGGCTCCTCACAAAGTTTCATCCTGTCGTCACGATTCTAGTATCTACGCGCTTGTGACCAGGAACGTACCTGGCGGGTTCGCCAGGTGCTGTATTCCCACGGTGATGGAATCATCCCGCTCCTTCATTCGACGGCCAGTCTTACTCGGTTCCACATCAATCTATTCATAAGGAGGTAGCTATGCACGTTTCAGCCGTAGCAGAAGCGAAGGGAATCGCATTTTCCGAAGGTGAGTTTCTCGTGAAGACGCTTGAAGGGGAGGCCGAGTTGACTCAAGCTTACCGGCTACGACACAAAGTTTTTGCCGAAGCGCTGCGATGGGTGCCACCAACGAATGATGGGCAGGAAATGGACATGTATGACCTGTGGGGAACATCGATCGGACTTTTTGACTCTCGAGGCACACTTCACGGTATGGCGAGACTTCTACCTGCTACCGGGCTCTTCATGCTTGAACAAGACCTGCGTATGTTGTTGCCATCGGATCATATTCTGAGGAAGGAACGTGACACAGCAGAGATTACCAGGCTGGCTATCGACCCGGACATTAAGGACAAAGGGTTATCTGCTCGACTCTTACTTACGCTCGTAAAGGGAATTTATCATTGGGCACAGGCACAGGATGTTCGATTTCTTTATATAGAAGTTGACTACCGGTTCTTTCGAGTACTCAATGCCATGGCCATCGCCTGCGACCCGCTAGGCCCTCCGGTTGCACTTCCTCCAGCGGGCACATTGTCCATTGCAGCCATCATGGACATCGTACGATGCGAACAGGTCCTTGGTAGGAAACGGCCGCAGGTTATGGAATGGATGTCGACTGTTACGGCGACACGTGGAAACATTGGAAAGCGGACAATCGCTGAATGTATAGAACCAGAGCCAAGACGCTCGGTGTTACCTGGCGTACCCGTGCATGCCGAGAGGAAAAACTCAACTATTGAGTTGGTCAGTCAGTGATGATTCAATTGCCACAGGGATAATCTTTTCCGATACTCTTCTGGGTAGGACAGACCAGAGAAATGAGGGAGTACGGAATGGAGCCCACTGTGCGTGGAAAACCCTCAAGCCCATTATTCGGCCGATGCCGTACCGCAAGGCATCACTGGATGAAGAGGTGACGACAATTATACGAGCAACAGGGTAGAGATTGAGGGGCAGTTTCTATTCTGGTGGGAGATCTTCGTCTCTGAAGGCAGGGATGAGAGCAAGGCTTCGCGAAGCAGGATGAGCCTCACTCGCAATCAATTGAGGGCCAGGTCTGTAAAGGCATGGGAATCTATTCGAGATGGAAGCGATCTGGATGGATGCGAATCACATCCACCTGTTCTACCGTGCTTATCCCACGCAGGTTCTCGGACGGAGGGCTTTGGAGTGACTGGTAGGTATGTGGCAATAGGAGGGGGAGCGCCTGATCCGGCAGACGATTGAGCTTGGACATACATATCGCAGGCGGTGTGAGAGGCAACAATTCGAACGATAGAATTGGCTGCGTAGGTGACTACGCACAAGGCTATGCCAAGTTGGGAAGTCCGTGTTGTACTGCGACGGCAACTGCCTGAGTCCGAGACGTGACATTTAACTTGGAGAAGATGCTTTCGACATGAAAACGAATGGTGCGTTCAGTGACCCCCGTAATCTGTGCGATTTCCCAGTTGGTCTTCCCGTCTTTCATCCAATTCAAGATCGTGACTTCTTTGGGGGAAAGCTTGCTCACACACTGGTCGGTGGAACAGGCGACCTTCGAGGAAGACCGTACGAGGGCTAAATGTAGGTGTTGGCCGACATAGTCTAAGAATTCCACATACCGGACATGCTCAGCGGGATCACCTCCGGCAAATGCAAAGAATGAAGCGACCTTACAGGAAGGGTCCAGTGACCCGACGGTGACTCCGTGATTGAGCCCGAACGATGTCGCGGTTTCGACGAACATCTTTTCTTTTTCTGTTCTTACATTGGAATACACCTTGTTCCAAACCTGTGCCTTTTGGGAGCGCACCAGTTCATGGAGTACTGGGTCTACCCCTCCATAGCCATTTCTCCAATATTGAAAGAGCCAAATTTGTGGAAAACTTACGTTCAATACATCCGAGAATCCATCGAATGTGCCATCTGTGTTCAAACGAACAAGGCCGCCAATCTGATGTTCGAACGGAAGAAATTTCTTCGTGCGCACCAATATGTCTTTGACATCCTGCGTGGTCTCGGCCATCGCCGTGTAGTGCATGATTTCAAGTAGATTCTGCAGGTCGGCTCTTGAGGCACCTTCGAAGGTATGATCAGGGAAAGAAAGGACTTCAGTCGTCATTTGATCAGCCCTATTCAAAGGTATCCAACATGACGTTAGAAATATAACAACTCTTGCTCCGTAAATATATAGGAGCGTGTTAAGAGTAGCCATAGGGCGAAATGGCCCTACCGGATGTGCTTGGCGGACAGTTAGAAAGTTTCTGGACATGGTCAGAAATGGCTCGGTCTCATGCCGATGCTACTTAGGAAAGATACATGGCAAAGTGTTTTTGTAGATCTGGGTGCTTCTGCTTATGGGCCGTACTGATTGCGACGAATGCGTCGGCTCAGGCCATAAGGTTTCAGCCACAAGGGGCAGCGGCAATAGGGCAGGGAAATGCATTCGCGGCTCAAGCAGATGATCCCTCCGCCATCCATTTTAATCCTGCAGGTTTGACTCAGGTCCCCGGTATTCAAGCCTATCTCGGAACCAACGTCATGGGCGGCTCGATCAAGTCTAAAGGGCCGACAGGTATCGATAGTCGCGGTGATCTTGGTGATAGTGTCTCTACACCCCTTCCCAGTCATTTTTATTGGAGTGCCAATCTTGGATCTCTCGGTAAGACGAGCCTTTCATCCGTGACGATCGGTCTAGGGCTGACATCTCCATTTGGTTCGAACAATCGGTATCTAGTCGACGGCCCCTTCAACACCGCGGTAACCTCCGCGGCCCTTCCATTAATCGATATCAAACCCACGATAGCGTACAAAGTAAACGACGTTTTCTCTGTAGGTGTGAGCGCCGACATTTATACCTTTGCCAGCTTTTTGGGAGAGGGGCATGCAGAGCAGAAACAGATTAGTTCTGGAGCCTTTGGTATTCCAGCCGGAGCATCCGTCGAATTCAATGGTAAAGGAACCGGTGCGGGAGTAACCGTGAGTGCCCTCTATTCTCCTTTGAGAACTAGTGCTGGGTTGCCTGTGGTTTCCATTGGATTCGTGTACCGCAGTCAGGCGGTCGTCCCCCTGGACGGATCCTTGTTGATTAACGGAACAAAAATGGCCGATGCCTCAACCAATCTTGTTCTGCCTCAAATATTTACCGGAGCCGTAGCGGTTTGGCCCGTACGTACCAGTGAACGGGAGTGGAAGATGGAACTTGATGTCGAGTACGTGGGGTGGAGCCTGAATAGGACTCTTGATATTCGTCTGTCTAACGGGGCGACGATTCCTCAACCGCAGCAATGGAAGAATGTACCGGTGATTGCGTTTGGAACCCAGTATCGATGGCTGAAGCCGCAGTGGCTGCCGCACTGGGAGGTAGCACTCCGATCCGGGTATACCTATACGCAGGATCCCGTTCCCGATCGGACCTTTAATCCCAGTACAATTTCGCTGCCGGCTCATACCTTGTCCCTTGGCGTGGGCTTCTTGTGCAAAGACGCTGGTCGATTTTTGGGGCTCATCCCCTGTGGTGGGGAAGCTCTTTTGTCGCCGAAAGGAATCGGGGTTGACTTTGCCTATCAGGAATGGTTCTACGAATCGCGCACCGTCACCGGCAATCTGAATCCGACCGTCGACGGAACATACCACGCATTCGTCCACTTAGGGACGTTCAGTTTGAGGTTCCTATTCTAGGCGGCGACTCAGGACCGAGACTGATCAATTGCCGAGCGTCTTACGGAGATTCAAAATAGTTTCCGCACTCAATCCGGTCTCCTGTAGGGCTTCGTCGCTGGCTGAGGTTAACTGGTCGAGACTACCGAATCGCTCCAAAAGCCGATTGCGTCGTATCGCACCGATTCCGATGACTTGATCCAGTTTGGAGCTGACCAGCGCTTTACCGCGCAGCTTCCGATGGAAGGTGATTGCAAAGCGATGGGCCTCATCGCGAATGTGTTGGAGTAGGTGAGTGGAGGGCGATTGTGGCTTGAGCGCAATCGGGTTTTTTCTGCCAGCCAGAAAGATCCGCTCGTCCTTGTCGCCACGGGCTTTGGCGAGTCCAAGAATGGGGAGTCTTTCTCGTCCGACGGCTTTCAGCCCCTCCAGTGCGGCAGCCAATTGACCTAAGCCGCCGTCGATCAGAATCAGATCCGGTTGCGCAAGGTTGTCTTCTTGCCCATACCGACGGGTGACCACTTCCTTCATGCTGGCGAAGTCGTTGGCGCCCACGACGGTTTGAATCTTGAAGCGCCGATAGTCGGCCTTCTTCATCTCCCCGTCTTCCCAGACGACCATCGAGGCGACCGATTGGTTCCCCATCGTATTCGAGATGTCGAATCCTTCAATCCGATGAGGGACTTTGTCCAGTCGCAATAACCGTTTCAACTCCTCCCCTGCCTGTCGATGGAGTTCTTCATCCCGCAAGTGATCGGCCACGGCGGCCGCAGCATTTTCCTCGGCTAGCAAGACGAGCTGATGTTTGGTGCCTCGCTCGGGCGAACAGACACGAACCGATTCGCCGCGCTTTTCGGAGAGCCATTGGTGAATCAGTGCGCTGTCTTCGAGGTCGGTCGGAACCAGGAGTTCTCTCGGGGGTTGACCATCCTTGTTGTAGAACTGTTCGATGGCAGAGCGAACGAGCTCCTCGTCCGAAGCATCAGCCGACTCAGGCCAGAAGAAATCTTTTCGCCCGATCAGCAAGCCACCGCGCACGAACAGAATCTGGAGATCGACGGCTGCGCCTTGCCTGGATAGGCCAATCACATCTTGATCAGCGGCGGAGATTTGTGTGATCCGTTGTTTTTCCAACATCCGTTCGATCTTAAAGAGGCGATCGCGGAGTCGGGCGGCTTCCTCGAATTCCTCCCGTTCCGCTGCGGCCTCCATGCGTGTCCGAAGATCATCCAGCAACTCGTGGTCTCGCCCTTCAAGAAACTGACGGACTTGTTTGACGATCTGGTGGTATTCGGCTTTTGACTGGTTTCCGGTGCAGGGCGCCATGCACCGTTTGATTTCGAACTCGATGCAGGCGCGATCGGCCGTTCCGTTGATATCGATGGTGCAGGTCGCGAGCGGGAAGACGTGTTTGATAACCTTCAATGTCTCTCGCAGGGCGTTGGCTGGTGTGTAGGGCCCATAGTAGAGGGCCCCATCCTTTTGCACACGGCGGACGATCGATAGGCGTGGAAAATCATCTTTGATCGGCAACCGCACATAGGGATATTGTTTGTCGTCCCGCAACACGACGTTGAAGCGGGGTTTGTGCCGCTTCACCAGGTTACTCTCGAGAATCAGGGCTTCGAGCTCCGATCGGGTTACCATTGTTTCCAGATCAGCCACTTGATCGACGAGAAGGCTGGTCTTAGGGCTGTGGTCGGCACTCTTCTGGAAATACGATCGAACCCGGTCGGCGAGTACCGCAGCTTTCCCGATGTAAATGATGTCTCGCTGCTCGTTCTTGAACAGGTACACACCGGGACTCTCCGGCAGATGGGCAAGTTTGGATTGGAAATCCGATGAAGCGGCCATCAGCTATGAGCCTTCAGGTAAGAGCCACAGTGGGGTGACACTGGACATTGTACGGCGCGAAGGGATACTGAGCAATCCGGAGACTTCCAATCAGCCTGCTGGCTGACAGTTGGTTGCTGAATGCATGCTACTTCAGCGAACGGATAAACGATGGACTGAATGTACCCCGAGCCACTTCGGCTACGGGCCCTTTCATCGTGAGACCGAAGTTCGAATCGACGTCGATGTTCAGTGTGCCTCCCGGCATCTTTACCGTCACGGGGCTCCTCACCAGTCCCAGTCGTACTGCGACGCTGGCTGCTGCGCAGGATGAAGAACCCGAAGCTTGCGTTTCTCCAGCCCCTCGCTCCCAAATCAGAATGAAGATTTCTTTTGGTCCAGTAGGAACTGCGAGCTGCACATTGGTTCGTTTGGGAAAGAGGCGATGGTTCTCCAAGGCCGGCCCAAGTGCTAAGAGCTCTTCACGTGCCCAAGATTGTCCCGTCGGCTTGAAGACCACGCAATGGGGATTCCCAACGCTCACGCCGGTGAACGTCAGACTTCGCTCCGCTGCCGTAATCGGCTGCTGAATCAGCTCAGGCACATCGAGCGTGCAGGGAAGTGCCGCTGGGTTGAAGGTGGCATGGCCCATTTCGACTGTTGCGGCACTGGCGTCGCCATGGCGATCCACGTGTAGGGTGATCGTGACGACACCACCTTTCGTGTCGACTGTGAAGTGTCTCTTTTTGGTCTTCCCAGTCGCATGGAGGTATCGGGCGAAAATGCGCAGCCCATTTCCTGACTTTTCCGCTTCGCTACCGTCTGGGTTAAAGATACGCAGGCCAAAATCTGCCTTCCTCGAAGGAACTAAGGCCAGAATCCCGTCACTGCCGAGCCCCCAGTTGCGATCGCAAATCGCTTTGATGGTCTTGGGTGTTAGCTTGAACGTGAGTTCCTTGGGATCCATCACAACATAATCGTTGCCCAACCCGTGTCCACGGAAAAATCCGTTTTTCATCCCTGCGCTCCTCCAGATATTTCAAGCGTCATGCGTTATTTGAAGCGAAGAGGGTACTGCCTGGAGAGTCGTGTCGTCAATGTGGGCGAAAGATGGACCATTTCACGGGTTCTGTGGGCTATACGATCTTCACACCTGCTGGTCGTTCGATCAGCTCGATTTCATAGCCGTCTGGAGCGTCGATAAAGATGAAGCGGCTGCCGGAGGAAGTCTTGGTTGGACCATCGGTGATTTTTATCCCCTGGGCAGTCAGTGCGGCGATCGTCTGCTCGAGACTGTCCACTTGAAAGGCCAGGTGTACAAGATCTTCCTGGACCTTCACCGGGCCGCTTGGAGGGAAACTGGTCAGTTCGATCAGTTCGTCGCTGTTGGGCACTTTCAAGAACGCGAGGTGGGATCCGCGTGGAGAGGTCTTCCGTTCTATGACCTCAAGGCCCAAGACGGTCGTATAAAAGCGGATGGTCTCGTCCAGATCACTCACCCGCATACGGGTGTGGAGCAGCTTCTTGACTCGCAAATCGGTCATTGGTCACTCGTCACGAGAGGAGCCTGTGCTACATAAATTTAGCATTGGCCGATGGTCAATGACTACTGACCTTTTCCTCTTGCTGGTCCCGCCGTCTTGCGGAGGAGGATCTCTGCGCACCCAGGGATAAGAAAGTTTGGCATGGGGCCGATTTCCTGGTAGCCCTGTTTCTTGTAGAAAGTCCTGGCGGGTTCGTTGAAATCCGATACACAGGCAAAGAGGTTCTTAGTTCTCTTAAAGACCAACTCCTCTATGTACCGCAACAGCTGACCGCCGACTCCCTTCTGACGAGCCCATACGGCCACCCCCAGGAGCTCAAGATAGTCGCCCAGGAGAAATTTCTGTTTCACGATCGCAACGCCTGCCACCTGTCCGTCACGTTCAGCGATATAGCAATCTCGCCCCAGAGGCAGAGGACAGAAAATACGACTCCAATCATCTGCCCCATACCCAAGAGTATTCCAGGGTTCAGAATCACTCAATAATTGGATGACTGATTTTCGATCATCCGGCACCATGGTTCTGATGGCTGAGGTTGTCATGGAGTCGAGGATTGACACTCCAATAGTTCGCTTACGGTCATCGGACGAAGTTTTTTGGCAGGGAGGATCTCGCGTGTGAGGTGTTCGATGACCCGTCGAGTCTGCTTGCCCTTGCCGTTGGCATGAAACACGATGATGCTGCCGGGTTTTGTACGCTTGGCAACTCTGGTCAAAATTTGCTCCGCGGACAATGTCGGATCTGGATCGCCGGATTCGATATTCCATTGGATAAACTGCAAGCCCAACATGTTCACCACGGCCACCGTGACATCATTATATTCTCCATATGGTGGACGAAAGAGGGTGGCGTCATGGTTGTAGCGCTCCTGCAGCAATTTGACGGGGCCGAGGATCTCGGTACGTTGTTCGTCGGCGTCGTGCATGGGAAGGTGCGCGTGTACCTCACCATGGGTTCCAACTTCAAAAAACTCCAGACTCAGGAGATGGTCGACTTCCGTGTCATGTTTGACCATCCACTTGCCGGACATGAAAAAAGTGGCCGGGATACGGTGTGTGATCAGATAGTCCATCAAAGGCTGATCATAGCCGGATCCCTTGCGCACTGGGCAGAGATCAAACGTCAGGGCCACACCTGGACAGGTCGGTGAACCAGTGGTGATGACTTGGGCGTCGCTGTGGGGCGATGGCATAAGCTCTAGAGCTATCAGGGAGAGCAAGCCCAGCAGGGCACATGGCGGACGTCGTTTCATGAGGGGCTAGTATACATGAACACACAGGGAAGATTGACCCCTTCCCCATTCCGCTGTTACCGTGTCATCTATGCAGATACGTTCGTGGGAAATCGGACGTGCCCTGGGTATTCCCATTCGAATCCATCCGTCCTGGTTCCTGGTTTTTCTCCTCGCCACGTGGACTCTTTCGACTGACTATCTACCAGAGAGTCTGCCGGGGCTTAGCCCTGGACGCTATTGGGTGATGGGCGCCGTTGCGGCGGTGCTCCTCTTCCTGTCCGTTCTCCTGCATGAGCTGGGCCATTCCTATGTGGCGCTGTACTATCGTATTCCGATAGAGCAGATCACACTGTTTCTCTTTGGTGGTGTGGCGCACATGCGCCAGGAAGCCCCGTCACCCAAGGCAGAATTTCTTATTGCGATCGCCGGACCAGTCGTCAGTTTTGTGATCAGTGGAAGCTGTTTGGCCCTTGTCGCTCTGGCCGAGGCGATTCAACAGGACCAGGCACTTCGTGGGGTGGCGATGCTCGGACTCTTGTTGGGATTGGGGAATCTTCAGCTCGGGATGTTCAACCTGATTCCCGGGTTTCCGCTGGATGGAGGGCGAATCCTACGAGCAGGCTTGTGGGCATGGGGGAAAGATTATTATCGGGCGACAAAACAAGCCGCAGTGGCGGGTCTTGGGTTTGGGCTGCTCTTTGTCCTGTGGGGGCTGCTGCGAATCCGCCAAGCGGCCACTGATGAGCTGGATGCGTCGATGGTCTGGACGGGGGGATGGCTGGCGCTGATCGGAATTTTTCTCTACGTCGCGGCATTGGCGAGCCGCCGCCAAGCGACATTGCGGGAGACTGTTGCGAAGATCAGGATCCAAGACATGATGGTGACCACGGTGGTTTCCATTCCAGCCGAGACTACATTGGATCAGGCTGTGAATCGGTATTTCCAAGCCTATGGCTACGGAGGATTTCCTGTCGTGGACGATCGGCGTCTGATCGGACTGGTGACCGTGGCTGACATTCAGGCGGTACCGGTGGCCATGTGGTCCTGGCGTCGGGTGGATCAGGTGATGCGGCCTTTCTCGGATTCGATGGTCGTTACGCCCGATGTTCCTGCGGTCCAGGCAATGGGGCGCATGGCTCGTGAGGGGTGGGATCAACTCATCGTCGTGCACAATGGAGAAATTGTCGGGCTTGTCACGCATTCAGCCATCGTTCATTTTCTGCAGTTGCGCGGGGCGTCCAGTCGGTGATTCTCGGTAGGCACTTTCATTATTGTCGTCGCAATGGTTCCGTTAACGGCCATCAACCGGTGTCGGAGGCGATGGCCAAGGCATCTGCTTGAGGTTGTGCGCGACAATGCCGCCGAAGAGGAGCAGTCCAGCGGAATAATAGACCCAGAGTAATAAGAGCACGACCTCGAGCAAAGATCCATAGAGCCGCGCGTAGACCGTCGAAAAATCCCCATAATTGATAAACAAGAGCTTGGCGGCAACCCACAGCAGGCCGAACGTCAAGGCGCCGGCCATGGCGTCTCGCCACCGTGGACGACGTCGGGGCACAAGACGGTAGAGCAGGCTGACCGTCAAGAATGCGAGCGCAAAGGGGAGCGTGTAGGTGAGATGAAAATCGTGCGCGGCTAAGGCGACAAGGTCCAACCCCCAGAGCCGAGGTGCGTAGGCCGTCAACAAGGTCATGGTTTGGGTGGCCACGTAAGAAAGGAATAGCAGGAGGCCGGTGGATCCCAGTAACGCAATGGAAATTGCCGTGGAAATGAGCGGGTGACGCTTTTGCGTGCTTTGAAACACGACATTGAGTGCATAGTCGAGCTCATAGAAAACGAGTCCGCCAAACCAGAAAAAAGACAGCAGCACAATCCAGCGAACACTGTCCAAAGAACTGATCCGATGAAGTTCTTGCGCCAACCGCTCCCCTAACGATGGAAGAAAACCCTTCAGGAAACTGAGCAGGAACTGCTCCCCGATCACGTTCTGGCTCACCAGGAAACTCACTCCATAGAGGAGGAGGAAAACCAGGGGAAACAAGGAGAGCAGCGAGAAAAACGCCAATGCCGCAGCGAGGCTTGGGCACCCGTGGCGCAAAAACGATGTGACCGCCTCACTCAGAAATCGGAGGACATGCATAAGGTCCTGCCAGCCAATAGTCGGAATACGGATGGTCTTACTTCAGCGTCAATACGGCATGCAGCGCGAGATTGACGAGTGGGTTGGGATAGATGCCGAAAATCACCACTCCGGCGACGGCGCAGGCTAGAACAATGGAAAGGGCTGGGGACATGACCAACCGAGGAACAGGATCCGTTCCATCACGAGGCTCCCGCATATACATGACCATGACGACCCGGAGATAGTAATACGCTGAGATGGCAGCAAATATGAGGGCAATGACCGCCAACCAGGCCATGCCGGCTTCAACGGCGGATCTGAAGACGTATAATTTTCCGATAAAGCCCGCGGTCGGGGGAAGGCCAGCCAGAGAAATCATGAAGACCAGCATGAGAAGCGCCGCGAGAGGATGGCGTTTGGCCAGGCCAGTGAAATCCTCGATCTCCTCACCCTCAATCGTCCCTTTTCGGAGCATTGCGACAATGGCGAATGCACCGAATGTCATGAATGTGTACAAGGCGATATAGAGCAGAACGCTCGCAATACCCGACGAGTGCTCCACGCGTCCAGCGGCGACTACACCAATGAGCGCATAGCCGGCATGTGCAATGCTTGAATAGGCCAGCATCCGCTTGATATTCGTCTGGACCAGGGCGACGACGTTCCCCACGACGAGAGTGGCAAGACAGAGTAAGAGAAAGATCGCAGACCAGTTGGCTTTGAGCCCACCCAACCCTTCCACAAATACACGGAGAAACGCGCCGAAACTGGCGGCCTTGGATGCCACGGCCATGAACGCCGTGACAGAAGTCGGGGCACCCTGATAGACGTCCGGTGTCCACATATGAAACGGGACGACGGCCAGTTTGAACCCGAATCCCACTGCCAACAGGATTGTTGAAAACAGCAGCAGTGGGTCAGTGAACCCCTGGGTCGTAATAGCCGAGGCAATCGCTGGGAGTTTTGTGCTACCGGTCGCTCCATAGAGTAGCGAGATGCCATAGAGGAGGATCCCGGAGGAAAAGGCACCCAATACAAAGTATTTTGCCGAGGCTTCAAGCGAGCGAGGTTCTTCCCGCTTGAGACCAGCCATGACGTAGAGGGAGAGCGACATCAATTCCGTCCCGAGATAGATCGTCAACAAGTCGGCGGCGGAGACCATGACCATCATGCCGGACAGCGAGAGCAGAATGAAGCCATAGTACTCACCAAAATACAGCCGCTCCTCCTTTAAGTAGGAGTGGGAAAGTAAGATTGTCAGTCCTGTGACGAAGTACAAGAGCAGTTTCCAGAAAGCGCCATAGGCGTCGATGATGACAAGACCACTAAAGATCGAGGTGGCTGTTCCCATTTGGGAGGCCGTGAGACCCATACAAATGGCAATCGTTCCCAGGCTGAGCCATACTAAGCTATCCTTATCGGATGCGCGAAGCACCGGGTCGAGGACGAGCACAATACAGGCGGCGGTGATGACCAGTAACTCGGGGAGGACGAGAAAAAGGTCTGCGGGAGAAAAAGTCATGGCCGCTCTCCCTGCTGTTCCATGAGTCGTAGGCTGTCGATGGGACGAGCGGGTTGAACGTGGACCCTGTCGAGCGCCATCATCAGGTCGTTCTTCTGCCAGGATGTGGACTGGCCTGGAACAGCATGAGTGGAAGTCTGTTGATGGGAAGAGGGAAGGACGCGAGCGATGATCTGATCGACGCTGGCGTGCATCCGACTGAGCAGAGGGTTGGGAAACAGGCCAATCGCAAAGATCAGGACCGCCAGAGGTAACAGCGTTGCCATTTCTCGTGCGCTCAGGTCAGAAAGCTTTGGGAGCGTGTGAGGTGCTGGCGTCCCAAACGCGACTCGTTGAACCATCCACAATAAATATGCTGCGGCCAGGATGATGCCCAGCGAGGCGAAGGCTGTTGCCGCCTTGCTCCAGAGGAACGTGCCGGCCAGAACCATAAATTCACCAACGAAACTGTTGGTCCCGGGAAGTCCCAGTGAAGAGAGCGCAAAAATAACCAACAAGGTCGCATACCGAGGCATCGGCTTGGTCAACCCCATGTTATCGGCAATCTGGCGGCTATGCGTACGTTCATAAATCATCCCGACACAGAGGAAGAGTCCGCCGGTCGTAATGCCGTGATTCACCATCTGCATAATGGCACCCTCGATACCTTGAATGTTGAACATGAACAGGCCGAGGGTGACAAACCCCATGTGGCTGACGCTCGAATAGGCAATCAACTTTTTGAGATCAGCTTGGGCCAATGCCATATAGGCCCCATAGATGATCGCCACAATTGAGAGGACAACCATCAGAGGCGTGAAGAGACGAGAGGCGTCGGGTAGCATCGGCAGGCTGAATCGTACAAAGCCATAGGTGCCCATCTTGAGCAGCACGCTGGCGAGAATCACACTGCCGGCAGTCGGGGCCTCCACGTGTGCGTCGGGTAACCAGGTATGGAATGGGAACATCGGAACCTTCACGGCGAACGCGGCAAAGAAAGCGAAGAACAGCCACGTCTGAAGAGAAATGGTATAGGTCTGCCGACTGAGCTCAAGAATATCGAAGGTGTGGCCACCCTGGAAATACAACACTAAGATCGCGACCAGCAACAAGACGCTACCGGCAAGGGTATAGAGAAAGAACTTGATTGCGGCATACAGTCGATTTGGTCCACCCCACACTCCGATCAGCAGGTACATGGGGATCAGCATCGCTTCCCAAAACACGTAGAACAACACGAAGTCGAGTGCTGCGAACACGCCGATCATGGCGCCTTCCATGATCAGCAGCATCGCCATGAAGCTCCGAAGCCTTGTTTCAATGGCATGCCATGAAATCAGAACGCAAAGCGGCATGAGAATCGTCGTCATGAGGACCAGCGGGAGGCTGATTCCATCCAGGCCGAGCCGGTAGTTGATCGACAGTGTGGGGATCCATGCCGCAGACTCGAGGAATTGCATCTGACCGGACGTGGCGTCGAATAACCACCACAGCGGCAGTGAGATCAGGAGATCAACAATGGTGACAGACAGTGCCGTCAGTCGGACGGAGGCATCTTTTACGACAAAGACCGCTACCGCTCCTAGCAGAGGGAGCATGATCAATGCAGTTAACCAAGGGAAACCAGTCATCGAAGTCTCAATCCATCACATTTCGACTACAGTAATTCAAACGTCAAGCGCCACTCGTTCTTTTCAGAGCAGCAGATAGGCCGTGATGATCACGATACCCATCGCCATGGCCAACGCATAATGTTGGGTTTGCCCGCTCTGGATTAACCTCAAGATCCATCCCCCCCACGTGATCGTTTTTCCAACACCATTGACCGCGCCGTCGATGACGGCAATGTCGATGCGTTTCCAGAGTGCGGCAGCGACCGTACATGTGGGCTGTACGAACAGCCGGTCATAGACTTCATCGACATACCACTTGTTCAATGAAGCCTGGTATAGCCCGTTCCACTGGCGGGCCAGGCGTTCCGGAAGATTGGGGTTGAGCACGTAGGCGTAGTAGGCTGCGGCAATGCCGATCAATCCAAGCACGGTGGCTACGATCATGATGACGACACCGGCTTCTCCATGGTGCGCAGCCGGTTCCTGCCCAGTTGCAAAGACCGGTTCGAGGAATGAGGGGATGCCGAGGTACCCAGTGGCGATACTAAACAATGCCAGAATGAGAAGAGGGGTCGTCATCGTTTTTGATGGCTCATGGACATGATCCGCATGATGAGGATCGACGCGGGATTGGCCCCAGAAGGTCACAAACACCAGCCTGAAGCTGTAGAACGCGGTCAGGAGAGCGGTCAGTAGACCCGCAATTGCCAGTCCCTGCCCAAGATTGCCGGAGGACCAGGCGGAGGCCAGGATTTCGTCCTTGCTGAAGAACCCAGCGGTGAGGGGGAATCCCGCGAGCGCCAGTGATCCAACGACAAAGGTCCAGTAGGTGATCGGCAACTGTTTTTTTAGCCCGCCCATGCGGCGGATGTCCTGCTCGTGGTGGAGCGCGATAATGACCGACCCACAGCCGAGGAACAACAGCGCCTTAAAGGCTCCGTGTGTGAGCAGGTGGTACATGCCGGAGGCGTAAGCCCCGAGTCCGCAGGCCATGACCATGTATCCAAGCTGACTGACTGTCGAGTAGGCGACGACACGTTTGATATCTGTTTGCGTCAACGCGATAGTTGCTCCGAGCAGCATGGTGGCACCTCCGGTGACGGCGACGACGCTCATAGCGGTCGGAGAGAGGTTGTAGATTGGTGCCAGACGCGCGACCATGAATACCCCGGCCGTGACCATGGTTGCGGCATGAATGAGCGCTGAGATCGGGGTCGGACCTTCCATGGCATCGGGTAACCAGACGTGAAGAGGCACTTGGGCTGATTTTCCCACCGCTCCGGTGAACAGTAAGAGTGCGATCAGCGTGAACAAGGACACCTCCCATGTGCCCCCGAAAAGGCTAAGGAGATTGATTGTCAGGCCACTGGCCTCATGAAGGACCGGAAAGATCTCCAGATAGTTCAGCGAACCAAATTGATACCAGACAAGGAGCAGGCCGAGCAGAAAGCCAAAATCCCCGACACGATTGACAAGAAACGCTTTGGTTGCCGCCGCACAAGCAGACGCACGTTCGTACCAATGGCCGATCAACAGATAAGAGCACAGGCCGACAGCTTCCCAAAACACAAACAACTGGAGCAGGTTGTCTGCGAGTACCAGCATGAGCATCGAGAAGGTAAATAGCGCGATATAGCTGAAGAAGCGGGCATAGCCTGGTTCCCCATGCATGTAACCGATCGTATACACGTGCACCAGGGAGCTAACACCGGTGACCAGGAGCAACATGACGGCGGTCAGTCTGTCAATGTAGAGGCCGATATGGATATCAAGGTGGCCCGAGGTCATCCAGGTATACAAGGGGACGGAAATGACTGAACCGGAAGCCACTTGGATAAAGGCTGACAGCGCCAGTATCAGCGACAACAGCACGGCCGGAACCGCGATCACATGGGCGTTCTCCTTGAACCGGGATCCGGCCAGTCCGAGGACGAGGAATGCGGCGAGCGGAAGAAATGGAATGAGTGCGTAGAGCATCAGAGTCCGTCTCTCCTCGTTCGTCGTTTGGGACGCGGGGTGGAAACGAATGGCAGTACGGTTGTCCGATTCTTTACAAAAGATGCTTCACGCTTCACGAGTAACGACCCCTTACCATTTCAATAAATTGAATTCTTCGATATTGATGGTAGCCCGCGAACGATGGAGAGCGATGATGATCGCCAGCCCCACTGCCACCTCTGCAGCGGCGACGGTGAGGGCAAAGAAAACAAACACTTGTCCACCCAGGTCTCGAAAATAATCGGAGAAGGCGACAAAGTTAATATTCGTCGCATTCAGCATCAGTTCAACTGAGAGCAGGATTGCGATGATGTTGCGACGGATGAGTACGCCGACGATGCCCGTCAGGAATACGATCCCGCTCAGAATCAGATAGTAGGAGATGGGGATGGTCATTCGGTGACCTTCGTTCGAACCATGGGGCTGGCATTGTCCTGGTCCCCGATCTCTCGCTTCGCGAGGACGATGGCACCGATCATGGCGACCAAGAGCACCAAGGAGGCGACCTCAAATGGGAAGAGATAGGTGGAAAACAGCGTTTGCCCGATCGCCAATGTATTATCCGGAGCAAGTGGCTCCACTGATGGGGCTGGCACAGCCTGAGCACCGGTCGTGCGAGTTCTTGCTCCACCGGAGAGGAGGACTATGGATTCGATCAGTAAAGGAGCACAGACGAATCCCGCAATCCGCCATTGGCTATGGTAACGGTCATCTTGTTTCACGTTCAAGATCATGACAACGAACAAATACAGCACCAGGATGGCGCCGGCATAGACGATAATTTGCACGGCGGCCAAGAATTCCGCATGAAGCGTGATGAACAGCCCTGCGACGTGGAAAAACATCACAAGAAGGGAGAGTGCGCTGTAGACGGGGTTTTTCAGCGCGACCACAAGAATGGACGTCGCGATAATCATCGCGGCAAAGTATCCAAAAAAGAGAAGCGACATCTGATGGTTCCTGTGTTTGAGGGCGACCGGACCGGACTCGCATACGCATGCTGCAGCCATTGGTCCGTCGACGCGTAATCCTTTGATTCAGTTCGGCTTTGGTGGCACGTGGTTGAACGCCACGTTAAAGAACGCCACGTTTGGATGCTGCAGTTCCAAGCGTTTCTCGCGAATCGGAAAGGAACGATCCCCGATCGCGAGCAACTGCTGTTTGTTCAGATGGAGTTGCCGTTTGTCGTATACCGCCCATTCAAATTCCCGTGTCATTCCCAGTGCATCGACCGGACAGGCATCCACGCACATCCCGCAGAACAAGCACCGGGTCATGTCCATGTAATATTCTTTGGAGTAGCGTTTCGTCGGTTCGCCAGGGACTTCGGCGCTGACGACGCGGATCACGCGTGACGGACACGCCGCCTCACAGAGGTCGCATCCTACGCATTTCTCCGTTCCGTCGTCGTAGCGGAGGAGAGCGAGCATGCCTCGATAGTTGTCCGGTAGCGTGCGTTTCTCGTGCGGGTATTGCAATGTCACCGGACGGTAGTTGAGCAGGTGAGAGAGCGTCGCCTTCATGCCGACGAGAAGTTCATAAAACGTAATCGTCTTGAACCATTCGGATAGGCTGAGGCGTTTGGTCGTGGGGGCGGATCTCATAACGTTCCGTACACTAGTTGATCTGTTGATAGATAAACACGGCGATGGCGGTCACCACGATGTTGGCCAGCGCAATGGGCAACAGCACCTTCCAGCCGAATCGCATCAGCTGATCGTAGCGCAGTCTCGGTAAGGTCGCTCTGAGCCAGAAAAACAGGAACAAGAGTGAGTAGGTTTTTACCGCAAACCACATGGTGCTTTCGATCCAGGACCAAGACGACAAGCCGACCAGCTCCATCAAGGTTCCCGGATACGGTGCGTGCCAGCCACCGAGAAACAACGCAGAAGCCACACAGGACACGAGGACCATGTTGGCGTATTCGGCCAGGAAGAAAAATGCGAACCGCAGTCCGCTGTATTCGGTAAAGAACCCTGCCACAAGTTCGCTCTCTGCCTCAGGCAAGTCGAACGGCACCCGGTTGGTTTCAGCGACGACCGAAATCACGTAGACGACGAATGCAAAGATTTGCGGGGCCGGTAGGGCGAAGATGTACCAATTCCAAAACCAGCCGGCCTGGGCATCAGTAATTTTCACGAGACTGAGTGATCCGGCTAAAATCAACACGCCGACAATCGACAGTCCGACGTTGAGCTCGTAGCTGATCACCTGTGCGGCCGATCGGAGGCCTCCCAACAAGGAGTATTTGCTGTTCGATGCCCATCCTCCAAGGATGATGCCGTAGGCCGCGAGTGAGGCGAAGGCGAGGATATAGAGGATACCGATGTTGATGTCGCTAACGACGAAGGGTTTCACTGAGATGCCGTTGATCTCAAACGTCCAGTTGGGGCCCCAGGGAATCACGGCGAACCCGATAAACGTCGGGATCAAGCAGAGGATCGGCGCCATGGTAAAGATGAGCTTATTTGCGCCGGCGGGAACGATGTCCTCCTTAAAAAACAGTTTGATGGCATCCGCAAACGGCTGAAGAATGCCGTAGGGACCGACTTCCATCGGGCCCATACGATCCTGCATCCACCCTAAGACCTTCCGTTCCGCCAAGGTGAGGATGAGCACCGTAATGACCACGATGCACATGACCGCACCGATTTGAGTGAGGGAAATAGCCAGACGTAACCCGAATTCAGTTACCATGGGACTCCTCAATTCGCATAGTCTCAGCGCTCAATAGATCCTCAGGCCACCCTCATCATGGACACGGTTGTCGTTCGGAGGGATGGCGCATGGGTGATGGGATCAATGGCGCAGTCAAATAACCGGACGGCAGTTTGGCCGAAGTGGTCCGGGAACCAGGCTGTTCCCTGTGGGACCCGTTCCACAAGCTTCACTTCGGTCGTCATTTCTCCGGAGGTGCTGGAGAGGCGAACTCGGTCGCCGTCCACTAAGGCAAAGCGGGCTGCGTCAACGGGATTGATCCGAAGCCGTCCCCTGTCCTCTATTTGTAACAACCCCTTGGAACGGGTTGAGAACTTTCCCGAGTGAAACAGACTCTGGACTAAGTCGAGTCGCAATGTTCCATCCGGGCGGGATTTCGGTGCCACGAGTCGGTATCGCACCGCAAGGTCACGTTGATAGCCATCG
Source organism: Nitrospira sp. CMX1 (assembly GCF_054902215.1). NCBI lineage: Bacteria > Pseudomonadati > Nitrospirota > Nitrospiria > Nitrospirales > Nitrospiraceae > Nitrospira > Nitrospira sp. CMX1. The sequence goes on from NZ_JBUBKD010000051.1 coordinate 19,207, forward strand.
GTGAGATAGCGTTCCATGATCACGCGATCGACTTTCGAAGGCAGCGGGGTAGGTCCAAGGGATCCATAACCGGGAATCAGGCTCCGAATCTCCTTCAGGATCTCTTTGCTCTCGGCGTATTCCATCGGTGACCCTAATAAAATGGAGAGCGCCGAAAAAACTTCCCAGTCCGGCCGGCTTTCTCCAAGAGGCTCAATCGAAGGACGAACGGCTTGGACATGTCCTTCGGTATTCGTAAACGTCCCGCTTTTCTCCAGGAACGATGCGGCCGGCAGTACGACGTGAGCGAGTGCGGCGGTCTCAGTCAAAAAGAGCTCCTGACAGACCAATAAATCGAGTTTGCGCAAAGCGTCCTCGGCGTGCAGTGCTGCGGGGAGGCTTCCGACCGGGTTCTCGCCGACGATGAACATGGCCTTCATCGATCCCGCTCTGGCGCGATCCAGCATTTCCACGAGGGAGGCCCCTGTGCTGGGAGGAACATCCGCGTTCCACTGCTTCATGATTCGATCATGGTCGGTACGGCTGCTCACGAAACAGACGCCGGGAAGAAATTCAGCTACGGCCCCCATTTCCACAGCACCCTGGTCATTGTTCTCTTCCGCCAGCGGGGCAAACCCACAGCCTGGTTGATCGAGCTTACCGGTCAGCAGCAGCAGATCAAGGAGGGTCAAGGATCCGCTATATCCTCGTTCGCTGCGGAGGAGTAGTTGTCCGGCTAGGACGACGACTCGTTTGCTTGCGGCCAGGACCTTGGCAGCCTGCGCGAATGCGTCGGGTGCCATTCCTGTTATCGCCTGAAGATCCTGCCAAGAGACTTCCTGTAATGCGCTCGTGACGGCTCCGACATAGGCGGGGTATTGCTGCGTCAGGCTTGGCTGTATCAGACCCTGCTCGACGATGGCTTTCAACAAGCCAAGGATGGTTGTAGGGATGTCGCTTGGGGCGGTGCGAAAATGATGGTTGGAGAGGGTCGCAATGTTGCTGATCGTCCCAACTACCGGTTCCAGAGATTCAAGCGTGATCAAGGTGGCGCGACGTTTCTTGACCGCCTCTTTGACCTTGAGTCCGGTGATTGGGTTGGTTTCGGTAATGTT
>NZ_JBUBKD010000052.1:0-20029 GCF_054902215.1 Nitrospira sp. CMX1
TTGATTGTCAGCGTAGGCTCCTTGCCGACAGGAAATGCCGATTCCGGTCTATCCAGGACCAACGAACACGGTAGGCTGGCATGACCTATCAGGCAACGCCGACGAGTAGAGGTAGATCCACTGGTTGGAATGCAGGAGTCGCGGTATTGTTGGTGACGCGCCAGGCCGTTCTCGTCTTCTTTGCCGATCTCTACGGTTCGTGGCAACGCGGGGCCAATCAAAACCCTAATGGCCTGATGCGCGAGTACTTGCCCAGAAGCACGGACCTGTCAGGCCGCACTCAGCGTAAGTTGAATGCCATCACGTGTCAGATCAATACGCGTTCGAAGACATGTCTCGGTCTTCCCACGCCGCTGAAAGTCTATGCGCAGCGGCGCCTTTGTTCGCCCGTTGCACGTGGATCTTGAAACGGTCTGCCACCATCTGCCATTTCAGCAATAGAGCACGATAGGGGAGGAGTGGAGCCGTGTATCTTGGAGATAGTCTAACGCCTGACTGGTGACAGACCGAAATGGGCGAGTGGTTGTGACGCCTCTTGACATTCTCACAGGTGCAGATGACACTACCAGCCGTAGGTTTGAATAGATCAGAAATGAGGGCAAAAGGCTCAGGGCTGTCTGGCCATGGAGGCTTCGGATGAAACCGAGAATATTGATTGCTGATGACCATCTGTTGGTTGCAGAGGGTATTCGGAAACTTCTTGAATCTGAAGTCGAGGTTCTTGGGGTATTCTCTGACGGCAGAGCTCTGACCAAGGCGGTGGAGGAGACCCACCCTGACTTAATCATCGTCGACATCTCGCTGCCTTTGCTGAACGGCTTAGATGCGGCCAGGCAAGTCAAACAGTTTGATCCGAAAGTTAAAATTTTGATGCTCACGATGCATGCAGACCAAGTGTTTGTGGTAGAAGCCTTTCGGCTTGGTGTCAGCGGATATGTGCTCAAGCAGTCGTTAGCCGGCGAACTCCAGCAGGCTGTGAGGGAACTCCTGAAAGGCAATACCTACATTTCTCCAAGCGTTGCGCAGGGCCTTATAGAGTATATGAATCGGCCGGCTCAAGTGAGGCAAGATGAAACAGGGGAAAGCGGCTTTGATCATTCTTTGAGTCCACGGCAGCGTGAAGTGCTGCAATTAGTAGCCGAGGGGCGATCGACAAAAGAAATAGCCTCCATTCTCAATGTTTCGACGAAAACAGTTGAGTTTCATCGTACGCGGATCATGAAAGAACTCGGGCTCAAGACCCGACCTGAGCTCACAAAATACGCCATCGCTAATGGCATTATCACACTTAACACGGTTACATGATCCGGTGTCTAATCCTGCTTAGATACGACCGACACTCATCAGGTCTCTTGGATTACGCTGGGTCGTCGTCGCGAACAGAGGGAGCCCACTGACTCTAAAGATACCAAGCGGCTCGCCTACCCCGTCCCTTCGAAGATTCCGATCTCAGAGCTTCTTCATAGCGCCCAATCAGAGGCCGCCATGTCTCATCTTCTTACGGTCGTTCTTGAGATGTTCGCCGGGTGGTGCCCAGCGAGGTCAGCCCCTGGGTCAAGGCAAATTTAGTGAGGTCGCTGGGTGAACGGAGCCCAATTTTTTTGAAGATGCTGGTTTTATGAAAGAGGACGGTCTTCTGAGAAATCTGTAACGTTTGTGCGATCATCTTTGTGGAGTCTCCGCGCGAAAGAAGCTGAAGAACCTGTTTTTGTCGTTCGGTCAACTGATTGGTGAAGCCACCGGGTTTCGTCCAGGGGAATTCTACTGAATCACGCACCTCCCCCATAATTCCTGGAGAAAGGTACCGCTCGTTACGGAGGACTGCGTGCACTGCCTTAATCAAGTCTGACGAGAGTGCTTGTTTCAGCACGTACCCTTTTGCGCCGACCCGAAAGGCTTCGCTTACATGTGTCGGTTCTTCCAGCATAGTCACAAACACGATTCGTGAGTTGGGCACCTGTTCTTTAAGACGGCGAGCCGTGCTGAAGCCATTTTGAGGAGGAATGACCGCGTCGAGCAGTATGACTTGTGGGCGCAAGGATCGCGCTTGGCTGACCAGCTCGTCCCCATCACCTACCGTGCCGAGGACCTCAAAGTCAGACTCCAGTAGTTGCCTGAGCCCTTCCGCGACAAGCGGATGGTCGTCGGCAATAAGCACAGTGGGTTTGAGGAGCGACATAGAATGCGACGTGCTAAGTCACGGTTTCTGCCGGAGTGAGATGCGCAATCACACTGATTCACATGGATTCGTTGATTTCATCGTACCACAGAGGATCTACTATACGCACAGTCAGGATGAGTCGACCCTGGACATTTCCCTAGCAAGTGTCGACAAAGTCCGCCGTCGGCACTCAGAGGCTCACTGTACAGAGAAGCGTACGCTTCGTTCCCTTGCTCGCTGCGGTCTTTCTGAATAATTTGCGGGACATTCTGGTTCCCCTGTGATCGCAAGCGAAGATCCAACTCCGAATCATCATATGGCTTGCCAATAACCTGCGAAGAGAGCATTGCACATCGAAAACCATGCGGCCCAAAAGTCATCCTATCCTTTCATCATCTATAACTTCCTGCTTTAATCGGGTGCCCTTGCCCTGATACCCTCCCAACTTTGGGAAACCAAGAGCGACGTGGGGTTACATCGATTATGGGGGTTGAGTTCGGTGCCATCACAGACCGAGCCTATCGACTTTGTCCCTGATGTGAAGTGCTCTCCCTGTTGGGGCAGCAAACGGATTTTGAACCACACTACAGTGCGATCTCCGCAAAGGTAACATCCGAAACACGTATTACTCAAAGGCTCTTTCACAGATGTGGGGGCTTGACAGTGACGTCCCTAACTGCATTATCACTGGGAGTTTCCATGCGGTCCCCCGTCCATAACACGGCCCGAATATCACGCGGTATGAGCTCCTGTTGGTCGAGTACCTATAGTCGCACCGTTCCCGCACGGAGCTGCGATGACATAGGGAGCACAACCTCGATGGCGACAACGCGCACGTGAGAGACGTGCTGATGGGAGTCCGGCGGGATAACACGAAGAGTGTGTCGAGCAGAGTCGTCCTGTGGTTCGTGATGCTCATAATGTTGGTCATCCCAACGGTATATGTGGGAGCAGCGGATGACATCATCCTTCTCAAGAACGGCGACCGCATCACGGGCAAGATACGATCTTTGGAATCCGACCAGATCGAAATCGCGACTTCCTATGCAGGAACCATCAGAATCGGAGTGGGAGAGATTCGGCGTCTTCAGCCGGCCATGCCGTTGTCGGTGACCGTGCACAAAGATGTGACGGTTCCCGAAGAGGTCGGCGAACGGGATGGAGATTATGTGATGGTGAAAGAGTTGTCGACCGATGGACCGTTGCGCCTTGAAGACATTAAGGCGATCGGTGTGAAGACCTTGTACCAACGTGGCAATATCAATTTGGGCGGGAACCATACGTCCGGAAATTCAAGCACGAATGCCTTGAACGCATCTGCAACATACCTTTTCCGCGAACGATGGCATCGCGTGCAGATGAACGGCAATTTCAACCGCGGTGAAGCGAACGGGCGCTTGGCCGCCGAGAACGCTACCGCTACCATGGCGTACGACTATCTGTTCTCACGACAGGTCTTCCTCTCCGGCCAACTCTTGGAAGAGCACGACCGGTTTCAGGATTTGACGCTCCGCAGCACAACTACGGTAGCTCTGGGGTATTACTTTTTCGACCGTACGAAGCATGCCCTCTCGATCGGTGTCGGTCCAGCCTTCGTCTACGAGAAGTTTCGGCCGAATCCCTCGACGGTCACACCAGCTGCCTCGTGGTTCGTGCGTTGGTATCAGGATCTACCTGGCGGGAGAGTAACCCTGTTTCATAACCATCAGGGATACCAAGACGTCATGAACCACATGGGAACGCGTATCGCGGCACAGCAGGGGATTCGGGTGCATGTCTATGACCCCATTTCGTTGTATTTCGAGTATAATATGCGCTTTAATTCTAATCCGGTACCTGGCCGGAAAACGGTGGACTCGTCACTGATCTTTGGGGTGAGCTATGTCTTCGAACGGTAGCAAGACAGAGTGCGCGGTGTCGCGCATGAAGCCGGTGCCTGTGGCGACTATCCTCCTCTCAAGCCTACTGACACTCTCCCTATGGGGATGCGGTGGCATCCCTCGCAAGTATGTGAACATGGCTGAACCAGGCTTGACGCTCACGGCGATTGACTCCGATCCGGATCGATATCGAGGAAGAGTCACAATGCTCGGGGGCACAATAGTCGAAGAAGAGGAACGCGAAGACCAGCTATTCATACGACTGACCAACCGCCCGCTCGATCAGGATTACAGGCCTCATCGTCCAATTGATCTGCAGGGTCCAGAGGGAGGCCACTACTGGGTGGTGGTGAAGGGCAAAATACCCCGTGGGTATCACAACTGGGCGCGCGTGACGGTGGTCGCACGTGTAACGGGTCTTCGACGACACGGTCAAGAACCGGTGTTCGCACTCCTCTACGTGCGAGGCTGGGGAATGAACCCAGCTCATGACATGGCTTGGGAGGAGACGATCGATGCCAACTATCTCCCCTCGGTACCTTCCAGTGTCGGACGTGAGTACGATCCCAGCCGTTAGAAGATCGGCTCCCTGCATGTGAGGAGGCGGAACCTCTTGGAGCGGGATCCGGTCGACACAATAGATCCGAGGAAAATCTGATGAATTATAAAATCCAGACGGCGATCAGTGAGATTTCCTTTGTTTTGCACAGGGACGGATTGAAGTCAGGGATAATACAGACTTTCCCTCATGCAAAATGGTCTGAACTCTTTTAAAAGGTGATCGGCAGTCGCCGGTACAGAATCCAAATGAACAGGCACACGAAGAACAAGACTCCGAAGGTGATCCATGCCGACGTTTGGTGGAGTAGTTGAGAGAACGTGCCCCATTCTTCTCCTAGGACTTGCGTTTCACAGCGCGATGATCTTGCCAGACGACATGGTTCAGATGCGTGCATTGTCGAATAGCGACCCCGGTGGTGTGGATCCGGCTGTACCGCAGAATCGCTGCGGTGGTGACGCTACTCTGGTCAATGGGGATTTTGCAGGGCACCTCTGGGGACCCATAGCTTTGCGGAAAAAGGTCTGAGCAGCGGCCTGATCACGCTGAGGCGTCAGCAAAACATCAACGGTGTACCCTGTTTGGTCTACTGCCTAGTACAAGTGGGTATATCTCCCCATAATTTTCATGTACGTCTCATTCATCTACCAACGCCATCCCACCAGACGCGGCTGGTTGCGAAAGGCTTTCTCCATCTCCGACGTGCACTTGATGCCTCACCGATTCAGTGGGGAGTGACCGACAGCCACGCCTCCTCCTGCATCGGGGGGGCTTCATCCCGAAGTTGAGACTACCAGCCTGAACTGTGTATGGTACCAGCATTCATAGGAGATGCTGCGATGCCATTGACTACCTATAATAACGTCATGATTCCCTCATTTATGTACGGCACGGCTTGGAAGAAAGAGGCCACCACCGGGCTGGTGCTGCAAGCGGTGGAAGCGGGATTCACGGCGATCGATACGGCGAATCAACTCGTGCATTACGATGAGGCGCGGGTGGGGGAGGCGCTCGTACAACTCACGAAGCAGGGCATCGCCCGCGACAAATTGTTTCTGCAAACCAAGTTCACCCCGGTCAATGGTCAGGATCATCGCCTGCCGTACGATGCGCGGGCAAGTATCACCACCCAGGTGCTGCAGTCGTTTGCCAGTTCCCTCGATCATCTCCATACGGACTATCTTGATTCGTATGTCCTGCATGGCCCCTATTCCCGACGAGGCTTAGGAGCTGAGGATTGGGAGGTCTGGGCGGCGATCGAGTCCCTCTACGACGCCGGTAAGACAAAGACGATTGGGATCAGCAATGTCTCAGCGGAGCAGTTGACTGTGCTCTGTATGCAAGCCAAGCACAAGCCGATGATGGTGCAGAATCGCTGTTACGCGGCGTTCGGGTGGGATCAAGAAGTGCGCGAAATATGCCGGGAGAACCAGATAATTTATCAGGGGTTTTCTCTTCTGACTGCTAACCGCGAGGTCTTCGCTGAATCGGCTATCCGGACGATGGCAGCCAAATATCAGACCGGCCTCGCCCAGATCGTGTTTCGCTTTTCACAGCAGGTCGGCATGCTGCCTTTGACTGGCACCACCAACCAGCAACACATGCGAGAAGATCTTGCGTCTGATGGGTTCACGCTCTTGCCAGATGAATTAGCGATGATCGAGGCTATCGGACAATAGCGTGTGCATGAAGGTGTTCATCAAACGGATTTATGAACCGGTGGCCAAGTCGGATGGCTTCCGCGTGTTGGTCGATCGCCTGTGGCCACGTGGGCTTTCCAAATCTGAAGTGAAGCTTGATCTATGGCTTCCAGACCTCGGTCCATCGACCGCTCTCCGCCAATGGTTCAACCATGACCCTGCTCGATGGAAGGAATTCAACCGTCGCTACTTTGCTGAATTGAAAGACAAAACGGCCTTCTTGACAGCGATCACCGAACAGGCCAAGACCCGTTCCGTGACGCTTCTCTATTCCGCCAAGGATGAAGAGCACAACCAAGCCGTCGCGCTACGGAGTTACCTACTATGGTTACAAGACAAGAAAGGGGATATCTGAGCAAACACGTTGTGCAGTTGGAACGGACCGGCTGTGGCATCGCTGCCGTGGCCGCGATTGCCGGCGTATCCTATCGTCAAGCTCAACGGACCGCGAATGGCCTCGGCATCTTTGCCGGCGATCGTCGATTGTGGTCTGAAACCGGCCATATCCGCCGCCTCTTGAGAGAGTATTGCCTACGGCCGGCATCGATCGAGCGGCCCTTTCGTTCATGGAATAGCCTTCCGAATTTGGCGTTGCTCGCCGTCAAATGGCATTACGGACAGGGTCGGCCATACTGGCATTGGGTAGTGTTTGTCCGAGATCATGAGGGGGAACGGGTGTTGGACTCGAAGCGGTTGCTGAAGCGGCATGTGAGAACTGACTTCGGAAGAATGAAGCCAAAGTGGTACATAGCGGTAGCGAAGAATCGCTGAACGGCGCGCTTCCTCTGGTCAACACTACTGAGTTTGATGTTCTTCTAACATATAGATGTGGGTGTCCGATGGTACATGGTTTATCGGTGGAGAGGGGAGGCTTGCCCTAGAAGGCGACGCCGGGTAATGTGTTTTGATGGACGACACGGTTTGGACGATTCTCATCGGGATCGGTGGGGTGGTGCTGTGGATGGTGATTCACCAGCGGTATCGCCGCTGGAAGGCCGGCAAGTTAGCTGACAAGATGTTGGACGACGTGATCAAAGGCAAGGACGCTTTTCGGCGGTAAAGCGAGAGCTTCCAGTCTTTATCGCTAAGCGAGTGAACGATCAGGGCTTGTCGCTTTCTGGTATGAAATCCCGTATGCAACGGGGACGCACGAAGGTCGAGCAGATGCTCGACAACCGTTGCATGATCGAACTGGATCGCCGAAGTGGGATCGTCGATTATGAAGTGCGCAACAGGGGGTGTGATTCCTGCAGTCTATCGTCTCCAAAGGCCGACAGGTGAAGGTTGTCATTATCGGTGGTGGTCCGGCCGGACTCATGGCTGCCGAAGCGGCAGTGACAGTCGGTGCTGAGGTCGAGCTGTATGATGCCATGCCGTCGGTTGGGCGGAAGTTCCTCCTGGCAGGAAAAGGTGGCTTGAATCTCACACATTCGGAGTCAATAGAATCCTTCCTTTCACGCTATGGCACCCGGCGGGCGTTCATCGAGCCGGCGATCAGATCATTTCCCCCAGCGGCTCTCCAGACCTGGGCTCGTGAACTTGGTGTGGAGACGTTCGTTGGGACGTCTGGACGCATCTTTCCCACTGACTTGAAAGCGGCGCCGCTCTTACGGGCATGGTTGCGTCGGTTGAAGCAGCATGGTGTCCAGTTTCATGTTCGACATCGATGGTGCGGCTGGGATGAGCAGGGGAGACTTCGTTTTCTTGCCTCAAGGGGGATGTCACTCATCCAGGCGGATGCGGTGGTATTGGCCTTAGGTGGAGGCAGTTGGCCTCAACTGGGATCCGATGGTGCATGGGTGAACATGCTATCCGACCGACATGTGCCAGTTGTCCCCTTGCAGCCAGCCAATTGCGGTTTTGATGTCCAGTGGAGCGAGCATGTACGTACAAGGTTTGCTGGACATCCCGTCAAAACGGTGACGATCACGATGAAGGCTGCGGACGGTTCGAGGATCCGTCGCAAGGGAGAGTTCGTCATCACAACATACGGTGTGGAAGGCGGGATCATCTACACGGTCTCTGCCACGATTCGCGATATGATCGCTGCCGAAGGAAGGGCGACTATCTGGCTTGATCTCGTTCCAGATCGACCGCTGACGCGACTGGCACAGGATCTTTCACGTCCACGCGGAAAACGTACGCTTGCGACGCATCTCGCACGATATGCCGGACTCACCGGAGTGAAAGCAGGCCTTTTGCGCGAGGTTGTGTCAAACGAAGTATTAGCCGATCCTGTTCGCTTGGCAGCTGCTATCAAGTCCCTCCCGCTGATGCTGGTCGTTCCCAGGCCGCTGAAGGAAGCCATCAGTACAGCTGGTGGTGTCTCGTTCGAAGCACTTGATGGCAACTTGATGGTGCGTTCCCTCCCCGGTGTGTTCTGTGCAGGAGAAATGTTGGATTGGGAAGCACCGACAGGTGGTTATCTGCTCACAGCCTGTCTCGCAACCGGTCGTCTTGCAGGAATGAAGGCTGCGCAATGGAGCCATGTACGTGCGTCGCCATAAACATAAGGATGTGGTATCAGCAACGAGGATGGAGGGGGCTCAGCTCAACAGCCAATTCCAGAACGTGGTGAGCCAGCTGAAGATCATGTCGACCCACGAGGTGTCCGTTCCTGGAGCGTCCGCACTCATCGACGGTGATGGGACTGATGGTGTGGCTGGTGATAGACTCGGTAGAGCAGGCGCAGGTTCTGGTAGCTGAGCTACAATGGGTTCTTGCGCTGGTAATTCTGACACGATTGCCGGTTCAGCGGCAAGGGCCTGAGCGATGGCCAGCTCCTCTTCATCCGATGCAATAGGTAGAGAGGCTTGAACCTCCTCCACTTCCTGTTTATAGTGCGCGGCCGTACTCTGCAATGATGCGCGCTCGTGCCGAAGGTCTGCGATCTTACGTGCAAGATTCCAACTCTGGTTCATCAACACCGCAATCTGTCCTTTGAGTGAGGTCAGCATGGCCTCTGCCCGCTGTCTCATGACCGGCAACTGCTCTTCCTCACGCTGGATGGACGCGCGTAGTTCAGCCATGGTCGCGTCCTCATGCCGATTGGCGGCCTGTAGCCCAGCAATTTGCTGGTCAAGTTCCTTCACTTCGTCTCGAACCGATTCAAGTGCTCGTGCGTGTTCCTGTGCCTCGGCCTTCAGTCGTTCGTAAGCACTTCGACTGACGCAGCCAACTTCCGTGCATAGTACCCCCACGAGCACACACACAATGATCCGTTGCAGGACTCCTGGGATTGTGGTGGTAGGGTTTGTCATAGGCCTCGCCTCATGGGTTAGATTGACCAGAAGCACTCGTGCCTGGATGCGCTGTTGGTTCGATGGGGAGCCGGGCGAATGTCTCAAAAGCCGGTAAATGCTGCAAGCATGGCAAAGATGTACACAGATTGGGGTGGGGTGTCAAGTCCTTCGGTGATCGATAGCGTGCTTGCTTGGACAACGTGGGTCCGTTGTGCGTACCATGTGACCATCATGACAACTGAGCCGCTCGTCTCCATTCAGCTTCCACTGGTCTGCGAAGCCGCCTTACTTGAACGGTTTCTCAAAGCAGAGGCTATGGCCCTGTGGACGGTGCGATCGGCACGGTTACAGGATGTGCCTCCGAACGTCTACACGTTTCTTAGAAAACATGAGGAAGATGAGCAGAAGCATCTGGCCCAATTTGAGACGTTGATCGGTCGGCAGCCGCGTGAACGCGATCGCCTTCCCTCTGTCCCACGACAATGGTCGGCATTAGCAGTGCAGATCTATGGATATGAATCATTGGGGTTGGAATTCGCTCGCCTCTTGTTGACGCTGCGGCCAGATCTTGCCTCGATTCTTAACGACGAAATCATTCATGTGGGCTTCTTCGAGCGAGAGGTTCGGCGCATTCTCTGTGGAGCTCCCGATGCTGCTGAGCAGGCACGCGCGTCGGCACGCGCGTGGTGGAAGAGATTACCCAAAACGGTCGGACGGTATTTGGAAGCGCCCGTACTCGACCCGTTTCGAGAACGTCTGACGACGCATATTCTTGAGACGGTCGAGCGAAGATTCGTGACGACGGGATTGCTGGACCAAAGGGTAGCGCTGCAAGGGTGATTAGGCCGGTTCGACGATGAGGCCGGTTACGGCTCCCATCTTCCGGTATTTCTGGTCTCGTTGTGCAACGAGTTGGTTGACTGGCAGATCAAGTAACTCAAACAGTTGGTTGGTGAGCGTCTTTCCGACAAGATCGCAGATCGCACCCGGTTCGCGGTGGGCTCCTCCCAGGGGTTCGGGCACGATGGTGTCAATCACGCCCAGCTCCAAGAGGTCTTGGGCTGTCATTTTCAATGCTGATGCAGCCGTCGGAACTTTTTCTGGACTGTCCCACAGAATCGCGGCACATCCCTCCGGTGAAATCACCGAATAGACTGAATGCTCCAGCATCAAGACACGGTCGGCGACACCGAGCGCCAACGCTCCTCCGCTTCCACCTTCACCGATGACGACTGAGATAATCGGGACGGTCAACCGAGACATGACGAACAAGTTCCGTGCGATGGCTTCAGCTTGGCCCCGTTCTTCGGCGCCGATTCCAGGATAGGCTCCCGGTGTGTCGATAAAGGTCATGATGGGACGGTTGAACTTTTCCGCCAGCTTCATGAGACGGAGGGCTTTCCGGTACCCTTCCGGGTTTGGCATGCCGAAGTTTCGTTGCATGCGTTCTTTGAGCGTCTTGCCCTTCTGATGCCCGATCATCATCACCGGGCGGTCATTGAATCGGGCAAACCCCCCGACGATGGCCCGGTCATCTCCATAGACGCGGTCGCCATGAAGCTCAAGGAAATCTCGCGTCAGCGCATGAATATAGTCGAGTGTGCTGGGCCGTTGAGGATGACGAGCGAGCTGTGTTCTCTGCCAGGGCGTTAGGTTCTTGTACAATTCGTGTTCGACCTGCGCCAGTTTGGCCCGAAGTTTTCGAATGTCGTTTTGGGAGCTGGGCTTCCCGCTGGTTGCGGCAGCCGAGAGCTTCTCGATTTTTTCTTCGATTTCCCGGAGCGGCTTTTCAAACTCGAGATAGTCGCGCATGGATGTCGGTCGATTCCTTCCGGTGGTTGCGGACCAGTTTTAACTGATCCCCAATAGTACTGGTTCCTACGATAACAAAGAAAGGGCCCCTTTGCCTAGTACTTCCTCGACATCCGACACGAAATGGTCACTGGGGCAGACCGTCAGGTTGGGAAGGGGATTGGTTTCGGCTTCCAGACTTGCTTCCGTCCGGAACAACATGGAGATGGTCGTGCTGCCAGGATGTCGACGGAAGACATCGAGCAAGCGAGGTAATTGTTCCCGCACCTCCGGGTGATCCGTGAGACGAATGCGGATACGTTTGATAGATTGTGTTTGAACCTGTGCCAATGGTTCAATTTTACTTCCGCGAAGCTTCGTTCCTTTATCGCCGCGATCGATCGTCCCGGTAATGCGCACGAGCTGTTCGGGTGTCAGCATCTCACCGGCTGTCTTAAACAAGTCGGGGAATACGATGACTTCCGTCGTTCCCTGCAGATCTTCGATCGTGAGATAAGCCATGCGATCGCCCTTCTTCGTCAGCATGGATTTGACGGTGGCGATCACCCCACAGATCTTGACTTCACTCCCATCCGTACAATCTTTCAACCCTGTCGTTGTGGTGGTGGACAAGGCACCCAGCATTGCTTCGTATCGCGTCAATGGGTGGGCGGAAATATAAAAGCCGGTGAGTTCGCGTTCGTATTTCAATCGTTGTGTCTGATCCCATTCCGGCACCGAAGGTAATGGAGGGATCGGCAAGGGCGCAGATAGTCCGTGCCCATTCATCTCCTCGCCAAAGATGCTGATCTGGCCACACTCACGCTCGCGCTGGGCCGCTGCTCCTTCCTCCACTGCTTGATCCAGCACCGCAATCAGTTGGGACCGCTTGGCTCCGGTGGAATCAAAGGCACCGGCTTTGATTAGGCCTTCCAGCATCCGCTTGTTGACCTTGTGGAGATCAACTCGTCGGCAGAAGTCAAAGAAGGAGGTGAAGGGGCCGGTCTGAGTCCGCACGTCCAAGACCGACTCCACGGCGCCTTCGCCGACATTCTTAATGGCGGCCAACCCGAATCGGATGACTCCTTCGGCGACGGCAAAGTGCTTTTGGCTGGCGTTCACATCGGGGCCCAACACTTTGATCCCCAAATCTCGACATTCCGTGAAATAGCCGACCAGCTTGTCTTGGTTCCCCATATCGGTCGTCATGAGGGCTGCCATAAACTCGGTCGGATAGTGCGCCTTGAGATATCCTGTTTGGTAACAGACAACGGCATAGGCTGCGGCATGTGATTTATTGAACCCATATCCGGCGAACTTCTGAATCAACTCATAAAGCTTCTCAGCCTTCTTCTCGGGAATTTTCTTCTGTGTTGCGCCGTCGATGAACTTGACGCGCAGTTTTTCCATTTCCTCGGGCTTCTTCTTCCCCATCGCCCGACGAAGGATATCGGCTTGTCCCAATGAAAAGCCGGCGACCTTGTTGGCGATCGCCATGACTTGTTCTTGGTAGACGATCACCCCGTAGGTATCTTTGAGGATCGGTTCCAATTCCGGAACCTCGTAGGCGATGGTGACCTTGCCCTGTTTCCGCTTGATGAAGTCCGGGATAAGGTCCATAGGGCCCGGTCGATAGAGCGCGATAATAGCGATGATATCTTCGAACCGATCGGGTTTCAGTCCGGTGAGCAGATCTCGCATGCCGGAACTTTCCAGTTGGAACAGTCCGGTGGTTTTTCCGGAGCTCAACAGTGCAAAGGTGGCCTGGTCATCGAACGGGATCTGATCAATGACGAGCGGGGGCGCATCGGAGTGCGTCTCGTTGATCAAGGTCTCGGCCCGGCGAATCATCGTGAGTGTCTTGAGGCCCAGGAAATCGAATTTTACCAAGCCGATTTTTTCAACGTCTCCCATCGAATATTGGGTGACGACTTCGTCGTTGGCGCCTTTGTAGAGCGGGACATGGTCGGTGAGGGGGCCTTCGGAGATCACGACACCGGCTGCGTGGGTTGAGGCATGTCGTGCGAGGCCTTCCAAGGACTGGGCATTCGTCATCAGTTCTTTGACCTTGGGATCGGTGTCGACCAACTCACGTAAACGAGGTTCTGTTTCCAAGGCCTGCTGGAGGGTGATATTCAATTGGTTGGGAACGAGTTTCGCGACCTTATCCGCGTCGGCGTACGACATCTCCAACACACGTCCCACATCGCGGATGGCGGCTTTGGCACCAAGCGTTCCAAAGGTAATGATCTGGGCGACATGGTCGGTGCCGTATTTCTCCACCACATAATTGATGACCTCTCCACGGCGCTCCATGCAGAAGTCCATATCGATATCGGGGAGGGAAACGCGTTCAGGATTCAAGAATCGCTCGAACAGGAGGGTGTATACCAGCGGATCAAGATCCGTAATCCGAAGCGCATAAGCCACAAGACTTCCGGCTGCCGAACCTCGCCCCGGTCCTACCGGAATGCCTCGGGACCGGGCAAAGCGAATGATATCCCAGACAATGAGAAAGTAGCCGGCAAACCCCATCGAACAGATGACCATGAGTTCTTCACGAAGCCGTTGATCATAGACCGCCGAGGCGATGCGACTGGGGCGCTCCTTGAGTCGTGCTTGTAGGCCCGTCAGGGCGAGATGTTCGAGATAGGACTCACGGTCCTTGAACCCGTCCGGGATCCGATACTGCGGGAGATACGTCTTGTTCAATGGAAGGTCGAGTGCACAATGATCCGCGATGCGGCATGTGTTCGACACCGCGCCTGGGAATTCCGCGAACGCCGGTGCAATCTCCTCTGTGGATTTGACGTAAAGCTGGTCCGTATCAAACTTCATCCGGCTTGAATCGCTGACCGTTTTTCCTGTTTGGAGGCACAGCATGAGCTCATGGGGACGCGCATCGTCCTTATTCAGGTAGTGACAATCGTTGGTGCCAGCCATTGGGATGCCGAGTTTCTTATGGATTTCCACAAGGCCGGCGTTTGCGATGCGCTGGTGATCGAGTCCGTTCGCCTGCACTTCCAGGTAGAAATGGTCCTTTCCAAAAATCTCTTGAAATTCTCCGGCCACCGCCATGGCCCCGGCCATATCCTGTTGGCCGATGAGATAGGGAATTTCACCGCTCAAGCAACCCGAGAGCGCAATGATGCCATCGTGATGCAGCTGTAATAATTCTTTGTCGATTCGAGGCTTATAGTAGAACCCTTCAAGATATCCTTTGCTCACCAGCTTGATGAGGTTCTGGTAGCCGCTGAGATTTCTCGCCAAGAGGATCAGATGATAATAGTCGTTATGCGCAAGCCCGCTATCTTTCTTGGCATGTCGGCTGCCTAACGCCATATAGGCTTCACAGCCGATAATCGGCTTGACGCCTACCTCTTTTGCTTTGCGGTAAAACTCGACCGCGCCGAACATGTTGCCATGGTCGGTCATCGCGACGGCCGGTTGGTTGAACGATTTGATTTGACGCACCAGCGGCTCGATCTGGTTGGCGCCGTCAAGGAGGCTAAATTGTGTGTGAAGATGAAGATGAACGAAAGAAGACACGAACAGTAAACCTCGTTGTGCGATTGTAGTCAGGGTGAACGGAGGAGTCAACGGCAGGTCGTGGCCGTGAGGCAGGGCCCGGACTATTTACCTACGCTTCTCCTGCAGCCGTTGATACGAGACGACGCTACTGGTTGCTCATATCTTTGATCCTGCGTCTGAGGCTTCATGTCCACCGTCTCACGGCATGCAGAAACATCAAACATGAAACTATCGGTTGAAATGCTTCATGGGATCCGTTGTTCTGACGGTGTGGTCCCTTGACTATGCGCGACATCCTAAGCCGTGCTCTCATTTCAGGGCAGAGGCTTGTTGCCGGGTGACAAACCGGCATGAATGAGGCGGGTTAGAGTCGTTCCTTGTACTTTTGGTAGTGTTGCTTCTTCGCTCCCGCAATCCAATTCTCGCGATTAATCCGGTCGGGATCGGTTGCGAGTTTTTTGGCAATTTTCTCAATATCCTCAGGTTTCCATCGGGCGATCTGGATAAACGTCCGGGTGCCGAGCTTCTGCAGGGTTTCGGCAAAGACCGGGCCGATCCCTGCGATCTTTTTCAGATCGTCAGCCTGGACAGGCTTGGTGATTTTGGCGGGACTGCTGGGAGCGGTTGCTCCGGCCCCATTGGGACGAGGCTGTTGTGGAGCGGGTGCCGTTGCTCCAGCTGCCGGGGCTGTGCGCAGAGTTGCACGCAGTTCGCGCAGGCGTTTTTGTAGGCGCTCAATCTGCTCGTCTTTTTCTGGAATACTCTGAACTTCTTTCTGGAGGGCCTGACGTTCGGTGTGGAGATCCTGTAGTTCGTGCTGGAGGGTCGCCACTTGTTTGTCTCGTTCCTGTATCCGTTGCTCAGCGAGGTGATATTGGGCCTGGAGGTCTTCGCGGATCCGGTTTTGTTCGAGAAGTTTTGCGGTCTCGCCTTCGAGGGTTTGGACGGTCTGCGCATGGGTGCGTTTCCATTCCGTAATCGTCGCCTCTTTCTCACGCAGCAGATGAGTCGCTGGCACCAGGTCCTCAATCCGTCGGTCACGGTCAGTGAGGGCTCGTTCGAGTTGTTGGATCATGGTGCGATGAGCGGCTTCCCGATCACTCAGCTCGACTTCCAGTTGGTGGATACGATCTTGTGCCGCCTGAAGCTCCTTGACTTGGGCACGCAGCCGATCCCGATCGGCCAATCCTTCGTTCAGTTGCGCAATGTGGTCTCGGAGTACCCGGATCTCTTCTTTGAGGACCTCCCGAGCTTGCTCGGCAGCCTGACAGGCCTGCTGGGCATCTCGAAGTTCATCCATTTGGACAGCGGCACTGGCATCACTCTCTCCAATCCGTTGATCGCGCTCGGCGAGGGCTCGTTCGAGTTGTTGGATCATGGTGCGATGAGCGGCTTCCCGATCACTCAGCTCGACTTCCAGTTGGTGGATACGATCTTGTGCCGCCTGAAGCTCCTTGACTTGGGCACGCAGCCGATCCCGATCGGCCAATCCTTCGTTCAGTTGCGCAATGTGGTCTCGGAGTACCCGGATCTCTTCTTTGAGGACCTCCCGAGCTTGCTCGGCAGCCTGACAGGCCTGCTGGGCATCTCGAAGTTCATCCATTTGGACAGCGGCACTGGCATCACTCTCTCCAATCCGTTGATCGCGCTCGGCGAGGGCTCGTTCGAGTTGTTGGATCATGGTGCGATGAGCGGCTTCCCGATCACTCAGCTCGACTTCCAGTTGGTGGATACGATCTTGTGCCGCCTGAAGCTCCTTGACTTGGGCACGCAGCCGATCCCGATCGGCCAATCCTTCGTTCAGTTGCGCAATGTGGTCTCGGAGTACCCGGATCTCTTCTTTGAGGACCTCCCGAGCTTGCTCGGCAGCCTGACAGGCCTGCTGGGCATCTCGAAGTTCATCCATTTGGACAGCGGCACTGGCATCACTCTCTCCAATCCGTTGATCGCGCTCGGCGAGGGCTCGTTCGAGTTGTTGGATCATGGTGCGATGAGCGGCTTCCCGATCACTCAGTTCGATTTCGAGCTGGTGGACGCGGTCTTGGGTTGCCTCGAGCTGTTTGACCTGGGCGCGTAACCGATCTCGATCGGCCAATCCTTCGTTCAGTTGCATGATATGTTCACGCAAGACTCCCACTTCTCGTTCCATGACGTCCCGAGCCTGCTCGGCGTTTCGACAGGTCTGTTGCGCCCCTTTCAGTTCATGCGTCTGCGTGGCGAGAGTTGCTTCCATTTCGTTCATGCGTCGGCGAGTCGCGGCTCCTTCTGTTTCAGCATGTGTCAGTTGCTTTGATCGGGTGGTGAGCTCCGCTTCGAGGGCTTTGAGCCGTTCATTCCGTGCGATCAGCTCTCGTTGAACGGACGAATGCAGTGTTTCGGATGACATGATCTTTTGTTCAAGAATCTGCACCGCCGAGGTCTTGACCTTTAAATCATGTGCCATTCCGTCCAGAGCCTGCTCCTTGGTCCGTAACAGGCCAGCGAGGTCATGAGTCGGATGCTCCGGTGAGCGTTTCGGGCGTTGTCGCATCCACCAGCCGACCCCAAATCCGATTCCTGCTGCAATCAGGAGGCAGCCGACCATCTGGCTAATCAGCGTCATCATAGGTCACGTGGTCCTTATCATGAGCAACTCGATCCGTTGATTCTGCGGGAGACCAGGCTGGTATTTTCGGTTTGACAGAGGACGTGTCGATCCGTAGCCGATGGTCGTAAACGGGTTTGTGAGTCCCTGCCTCGTCAAGTATTGCTTGACCGCATCGGCCCGATGTCGGCTCAACTGTAAATTATGCTCTGCCGCACCACCAATATCGGTATGGCTGGCAATTTCAATGGGGGCGGTCGGAACTTTTTGTAGGAGGACGACAATGTGATCCAGAACTGCATGACCTTTGGCCGTGATCGTGGCGCTGTCCGGTTCAAACTCGATCGAGGACTTTGCGAGAACCTGGTTCAGTGACAACTGTAGGGCTGAAAGCGAAACAGAAGTGGGGGGCGAGGTCGTTGTCGGTGCGACCATCACGCGGTCTTCAATGGTTAACCCCGCGCGTACTGCAGGAGCGATCGCATGGAGGACATCCGCTTTTTCACGAGGACTCGAGACCTGACCGGTCAGGACCAGGGAATGTCCATCAATGATGATGGAGCCACGTTCCACCATCCAGCCTAAGATCGGCAGAAGTTGTGGAATGGTGTCCACCCATGTGGCTGCACCGACTTGCGGATCAACGGTGAACTGGTCGGTCACACGGATCCCCTTCTTGGCATACAGGGTATGTGCTTGTTGAAGAATCGCCGTCTTGCTTCGTTCACTGGGCAATGAGCCGCGAAACACCAGGCTGTTTTGTTGGAAACTGATATAGAGAGAGGCTGGTGTGATGGCTGCAGCCAGGGGCTGCGAGGGGAGATGTCGAGGAATGCACACCACCGCGAACAATATCAGTGCGACGAGCCCACCAGCCAGAATTCTCGCACGCCTCATGAACTCGGCCCGTTGCGGATGGTTCTGATCACTGGATTGCGGGTCCTGACGGTACCACATGTCACGACTATGTACTAGGTGAGAGCTGCCCAGTCAAGCCGGTCAACTACAGAGGGGATCACAATCTGGTTGCGATTTGATCACAGCCGGGCTGTACAGTTGCAATGGTAGTGATGAATCCTATTGAACCTGATACCCCATCCCCATTCAATAGATCGTGGGAAACAGCTCGGGAACCGAACGACCTGATGGTGGACCAGAGTCTGGAATCCACCCTACTCGAGTCACTACCGAACCCTTCTTACGGAAGGAAGAGGGATTAAAGGCGTTCTCCGTATTTTTGGTAGTGCTGTTTCTTGGCGGCGGCGATCCAATTCTCCCGCTTAATCCGCGCTGGATCAGTCGCGAGTTTCTTGGCGATCTTCTCCACATCCTCGGGTTTCCATCGAGCGATTTGAATAAAGGTGTGGGTACCCAGCTTCTGAAGCTGGTCGGCAAGGACCGGTCCAATACCGTGGATCTTTTTGAGGTCATCGTGTTGCGCGGGCGTGCTCACTTTCGGTGACCCCCCTGAGGCCTGTGCCTCCGCCCCATTCGAGCGAGATGGGCGAGTGGAGACGGTGGGTGACGGAGGCGTCGCCCGTAGGGTTGCCCGCAGCTCTTTGAGCCGCTTTTGCAGGCGATCGATCTGCTCGTCTTTTTCCGGAATACGCTGCACTTCCTTACGGAGAGTTTGTCGTTCCGCGTGCAGGTCCTTCAGCTCGTGCTGGAGGTTGGCAATCTGGGTGTCGCGTTCCTGCAGCTGTTGTTCGTCGAGTTGATGTTGCGCCTGGAGTTGGTCTTGGACTGCACAGGATTCTTGGAACTTGGCGGCTTCCGCTTCGAGGTCCTGCATCGCGCACGCGTGGGTCCGTTCCCATTCTTTGATCGTCGCTTCTTTCTCGTGCAGGAGGTGGGCCGCCGGCACCAGCTCGTCGATGCGATGGTCACGGTCGGCCAGTGCCCGTTCAAGTTGCTGGATGGTGGCGCGATGAGCGGCTTCCCGATCACTCAGTTCGACTTCCAGCTGATGTACGCGGTCTTGGGTCGCCTCCAGCTTCTTCACCCGGGCGCGGAGTCGTTCCCGGTGGGCCAGGCTTTCATTGAGTTGGGCAATCTGCTCACGAAGGACGCGGATTTCCTCTTTCAGGACTTCGCGGGTCTGTTCGGCGGTTCGGCAGGCCTCCAGGGCATCCTGAACTTCGTCCGCCTGCGCGGTCGCCATCGAATCGAACTCATTGATGCGCCGGTCTCGCTCCGCGAGGGCCTGCTCCAGTTGCTGGAGTGTCGCGCGATGGGCGGCTTCCCGGTCACTGAGTTCGACTTCCAGCTGATGCACGCGGTCTTGTGCCGACTCCAATTTCTCCATGCGGGCTCGGATCTGATCCCGGTCTGCCAGCCCCTCGTTGAGTTGGGCGATCTGTTCACGGAGGACGCGGATTTCCTCTTTCAGGACTTCGCGGGTCTGTTCGGCGGCCTGACAGGCCTGCTGCGCACCACGGAGTTCATCTGTCTGGGCAGCGGCACTCGCATCGAACATCCCAATCCGCTGATCACGCCCGGCGAGGGCTTGTTCGAGTTGTTGGATCATGGTGCGATGGGCAGCTTCCCGATCACTGAGTTCGACTTCCAGCTGATGCACGCG
>NZ_JBUBKD010000053.1:0-19944 GCF_054902215.1 Nitrospira sp. CMX1
CACAGATTGTGGATCGTGTTGAGTCGAGCCCCCAACATCTCCTTGACCATAAACAAGTGATGCAGATAGGCACGAGAATACCGGGCACACACCGGGCACCCACAATCTGGATCGATCGGCCGTTCATCCTCCGTATATTTCGCCTGCTTAATCACAACCCGCCCTGATGCAGTAAAGAGAGATCCCGTTCTCCCGTGGCGAGACGGCACGACGCAGTCAAAGAGATCCACGCCTCGAGCGACACCCTCGACTAAGTCTTCAGGAAGTCCCACGCCCATGAGATACCGAGGTTTCGTCTCCGGCAACTCCGGGACCGTCGCATCGAGCATCCCATACATATCCGTCTTACTCTCACCGACCGACAATCCGCCGATCGCGTAGCCCTCGAACCCCAACGTCACCAACTCCCGTGCCGACGCGACGCGGACGTCCGCCTCCAATCCACCCTGGACAATCCCAAACAAGGCCTGGTCTGTCCGACGACGCGCAGCCTGACAGCGCTCTGCCCAAAGCCTGGTCCGTCGTACCCCTTCCTGCACCACCTCCCTGCTGGCAGGAAGTGCCACACACTGATCAAGTACCATAATAATGTCGGCCCCTAAGGCCTCTTCAATCTCGATCGCTTTCTCCGGTGTAATGACATGCGTTGACCCGTCGATATGCGATTGAAACGTGACGCCATCATCCGTGATCTCGCACAATTTCGCCAAACTGAAGATCTGAAACCCTCCACTATCCGTGAGGATGGCTCCAGACCAACCGGTAAAGGCATGGAGCCCGCCCATACCCGCGACGATCTTGTGCCCAGGACGTAGGTACAGATGGTACGCATTGTTGAGCATCAGGCCGAACCCTAACTCCTGCAGATCCTTTGGTTCAAGTCCCTTTACCGGTCCGAGAGAACCCACCGGCATGAACGCCGGGGTCTCGATCGTGGCATGGCCCGTCGTCAACTGGCCGATGCGGCCCTTGGAGTACGGATCTGGCTGGTGGATCTGGTACTGCATCACATCGCTCGCTGGAAGTGGCAAACTACATCTGTTCAGGTGCTGAGAGGCCTAGGACGTCCAGCCCATTGGAAATCACCTGTTGGACGGCTCCCATCAAGACCAACCGTGCTGCAGTGCGACTGGGTGCGAGCACGTCGGCCACCGACTCATCAGGATCTAGCTCCCCAGCCGGAGGGAGAATCCGGTGCTTGTTATAGAACGTGTGTAAGAGCGCCGCCAACTGCTGAAGATAATACGTCACTCGGTGCGGCTCAAACGCGAGGGCGCTCGCCTGAAGCACCTCGGGATACGCAGCGAGCTTCTTGATCAAACCCAACTCGTCTGGATCCGTAAGCACCGTGAGATCCGTTTCGCTCGCGGATGGACGGACAATACCTCGCTCGGATGCGACGCGCCAGAGGCTGCAAATTCTTGCATGCGCATACTGCACGTAGTACACCGGATTGTCGTTGGAACGCTGCTTGGCCAACTCCAAATCAAATTCCAAGTGGGTCTTGGAATCCCGCATCAGAAAATAAAACTTCGCGGCGTCCGCCCCAACCTCGTCAATGACCTCCCGCATCGTGATGAAATCGCCGGTCCGCTTGGACATCTTTACTTCAACGCCACCCCGTAACAGCTTCACTAATTGCACCAACACGACGTGTAGACGCTCCTTCGGATAACCATACGCCTGCACTGCGGCTTGCATCCTGGGGATATACCCATGGTGGTCGGCCCCCCAGACATCGATCAACAGATCATAGCCCCGTCGCAGCTTGTCGTGATGATAGGCGATATCGGAGGCCAGATAGGTATATTCGCCATCCTGCTTCTTGACGACACGATCCTTCTCGTCTCCGTACGCGGATGATCGAAACCACCACGCTCCGTCTTGCTCGAACAAGAGGTCCCGGGCTTTCAGTTCGTCGCAGGCCCGTTCCACAGCCTGTGATTCCAGAAGGGAGGCTTCGCTGAACCATGAGTGGAACTCGATGCCAAAGGCCCTGAGGTCGTCGCGAATATGCCCCAACAGGTCTTGGTATGCAAGCGTTCGGCAACGAGCCTGGAGGTCCTCCGAACTCAGTTCGCCAGCCACACCATCAAGTTGGCCCTTTATTTTCTCCGCGACCGCCGTCACGTATGCTCCGTGATACCCATCTTCCGGGAATGCGGCGAGTCTCCCTGACAATTCGAGGTATCGTGCGTACACCGACGCACCCAACAGTTTCATCTGCCGCCCGGCGTCATTGATGTAGTACTCACTGACCGCATCATATCCGATGGCCTGCAACAGCCGCCCAACAGCTTGTCCCACCGCAGCGCCTCGGCCATGTCCGACATGCAATGGGCCTGTCGGATTTGCGCTCACATACTCAACCAACACTCGACGGCCATTCCCAATATCTGTCCGGCCATAGGACCGCTCCTGCGCCGCGATTTCCCGAATGACTTCCTGCCAAAGAGTTGGCTTGACGGTGAGATTTAAAAAACCCGGCCTGACGATTTCCACACGGTCAAACAGTTGGTCTCGCTCCGAGAGGTTGTCTACAATGATCTGCGCGATGTCATGAGGCGCCTTCTGCTCGGAAGCTGCCAAAGACATCGCCACGGTCGAGGCCAGGTCTCCCCACTCTGGCCGCTTGGGGGCATCCAGACTCAGCGTCGGCCAGACCGGCGTCCTAAGCTGCCCCTTTTGCTTTGCCCCATTGAGAGCAGTGAGCAGGGCCGTAGCGACCATTCCTTGCACAATACCTTGCGCCAAAACCATCCCCTCAGCCGTATTGAACAAACGGAAATCAACGGAGCACTCTAGCATTATGAGATAGCGAGAGACAAGGCGGTTTACTTTGAATTCCGAGGGGTTCCGCTTAAAACTATGCTGACCCGGATCCCGCCAACAAAGTCAGAATTTGATCGATCGGCACACCAAGGCACGGCTTTTCCTGGCATTGTCGTACGGCTTCCCATGATCGGCAGAGACAGGATGGCCCTCGCAAAATCGTGACATGCTCCCCGAGCGGTGCCCATCGATCCGGATCGGTTGGCCCAAAGACGGCAACGGTTCGAACACCAAGGAGCGCCGCTAGGTGTGTCACGCCGGAGTCATGCCCAAGAAAAAACTTGGCGAGCATAAGAACTCCGGCAAGTGTTGTAAGATCAAGATTTCGAAGAGTTGGCGGTCTTCGGCGACTCACCTGCAGCACGCGCTCGATCGCACTCTGATCAGCTGGCCCCTCAAGGACAACCGGTACCAGACCTTTCTGATCGAGCCTCTGGATGAGAACGGCAATAGTTTCTGGATTGAGACACTTGTGCACACTACCGCTTCCAGGATGCACCAGCACGAATATCCGTCCCCGTGGAACCCCTATATGCTCAAGGCAGGCGCTCCCCTCTTCGACAAAAACTGAAGGAACCTGGATAACCCTGTCTGATGACTCATCGACAATTGACTCATCCACGGTTTCAAGAAAACGATGGCTCTGATGCCTGGTACGTAATGCAAGAGAGAATGGTGATTGAATCCGCACTTGTGCGACACCAAACTCCTGGAAAGTGGCACGAAGTGCGTCCTCGTTGTCATCTATCCAGGCGACCGCGAGATCACATCGATGGAACCACGTCTCTAGCTCACGCGATAGCGGAACGCCCTTTAGAAAGAGCCCCGCCGTTGCTGATCCTTCCAAGGACATCCAATCATTCATGACACCGCAAGCTACAAGAAATCGACTGACAGAATCACGGGCAATGAGTAACGTGTCTCGCCCTGAAAACCGAGCACGAAGTCTTCGTATAGCCGGTACTGCCAGTAGGACATCCCCCAAAGAACCCGGATGCAGAATGATCAACGACCGTGTCATGCCTATTCGGGAAGCATCACTGCCTCAGCCACCCAACCGATCTTCATACAGGGAACGCGCTCGGTTAAGATCAGACGGTGTATTCACATTCTGAAACGATCGTCCTTCTGGATCAATCGTGCGAATCTCATCCTCCGTGATCAGACAAACACGGAGTGCAGGGACTGCAAGCAACCTCTGTAGCTTCAGTTCACCGTTTCTCATGAGTTCCTCGACAACCGATAAACAGTTTCTACTGTAGATTGCATGGGTCGGCTGAAGTCGGCCGTGCCAATACGCCACAACGAGATCCGCATGATCTTTTTTCCCGACCATGTACTGGACAAGATCCGCGCGAATAAATGGCATGTCGCACGCAGCGAGAAAAATGTACTGCGTTGTAGCCTGATGTAGACCGGTATACATGCCCCCCAGACTTCCACAGGATGGGATGAGGTCACGAATAACTGGGACGTGAGCTTCAAGTGGCTGACTATCCTGAGCAATGACTATACAAACACGTTCAAAAACCTGAGAAAGAACATGACAACTCCTCTCCAAGAGGGTACGTTCCCCCACAGCGAGAAACCGCTTATCTTCTCCCATCCGTCGACTTTTCCCGCCGGCCAGAAGGACCCCTGTGACATCGGAAATCATACATCCATCACTCTTCTCAATAAAAAAAGGGGGTGGGTTACCCCACCCCCTTTGAGCTGATGACGCCTACTCGCGTTTCAAATGAAAGCTAGAGCGCCTTTCCTTTTTTCTTATTTGAACGGCGGGTCAAGACCCATCCCTCCAGGAGAACAACACCAACTGCAATCACAACTGGATAGATATATGTCTCCTGCGGAACCGGGGGATTCATAAAGGTATAGTAGAAGGCTGACACGGCCATCTTCCGTCCCGCATCACCATTATGACCGTCCCAGGCAAAGAAGACGGTCGGGATGTATTGCCCCACCTCAAAGAAGGTATCCTCGTCATAATCCTGATCCTTCTTATTACCGACAGGCCGCTGAATCATAACGTACCACCGGCCATTCTTCCACTCAGCCTTCAAGAGCTTCATGGCTTCTTCGTAATTATCACGCTCTTCAAAATCCTTATCCCAACCTGTCCCTTTGAAGGCGCGAAGAGATCCATCCGCTTCCCACTTCACGATGTCTACAGGGAACTGTTCGTTAGTGCCGAACAAGTACCGCGGCTTGATTGGAGCTGGAAGCTCCTTCCATTTTACTGCTGTTTCAATGGCAATCGCGTCATTATAGACCGTATAGTTGTTCTGGTGAGCCGCGATGGATCCTTCTTCACCGGTTTTCGGATCCTGTTCCTTGATATCTATGTTGACCTGTGTAGGAGCCCAAGGGAGCTTACCCTCTGCCACACTCTTTGTTCTGTCATCCCACTCAACCAGATAGACAATGTGTTTATCGTTGTAGAGTGATCGCACCCAAATATCGTCGAGCCGATTCACAAAGTTCCTCGGCTTGTGGGTGATCTGCCCGCCCATGGCTACGTATCGCTTTGGAGCCTTTTTCCATGCTTCATGCTCCAGATCGGTTGGGATTTCCCCCTCAACCATATCCGATGGAATGACGAAATTGATTTTTGGCTTATCAGTCAGAGGGTCGATTGGTAAAGGGTTACCCAGTGGATCCCTCTCACAAAGGGAATTGACGAAGTTGGCAATATCCCACCGTTCATCGACGGTCGTATTGTCTGCGAACGAAGGCATTGGAGTGCCGTTTACTCCTGTCGAGAAAGTTCTAAAAATGTTGGACACATTGTAGGGGTCCTGACGGCTCCCACGGAAGTTCCAGCACTTATGCCAATTGGCCGGTTGAATTGAGAAGCCCCAGTCGTCTTTCAAATTGAAGGCGTTCCCATCGCCACGGCCTTCCATACCATGACATTCCACACATTTTTTTTCCACGATTAGCTCGCCACCACGCTTCTTACTTTCATCGGTAGCAGGCTTTGGCTTCAAGTCAGCTAACTGAAGCACGGTTTGGCTCTCGGACTGTTTATCAGTAAATTTCCTGTCTTTGACCAGCTGGGTCGTCACAAACGAGAGGACTTGCTGACGCTGCTCTTCGCTCAAGATACCTTCCCACGGGGGCATCGCAGACCCGGGAAGACCATGCGTCACAGTTTCGAAGAGATCGTTCTGACCAGGGATTGGTTTCTTCGCATCAAACAGTGGAAGTTCACCACTCGCTGTGTGGCGAATTTTAAAAGTACCTTGGTTGAAATTTCTGGGGCGAGGCCAGAGTCGGTCGGCACCAGGCCCGTCACCTGCTCCATCGACCCCATGGCACCACACGCACTTGGTAAAATAGACACGCTTACCTGCTTCAATCATTTCTGCCGAGGGTTCAGGAGCAAGATCACCTTTTTTAAAACCCTCAGGGAGCCCTTGCGCTAAAACCGACGAATATCCAGCACTAGAAACTAAAACCACTCCGAAGGCTGCAGCCGCGATGATCCCGGCCTTCTGAGTCATACTGTCCATCATGTTTGGCCTCATAATCTTCATTATGTCTGGTTTGGCATTGCTAGGGGTTATAGCGACTAATCCCAAGTCCGTGGATAGTAGCCAGTGTGCCAATATTCAAACAAAACGACTTTCCAAATTTCATCCACGGTGAGGTGTTGTTCCCATGGGGGCATGACTGAAGCCCACGGGAATCCTTCATTAGGTAAGCCGATACCGCCCTTTGAAACACGCCAAAAGATAAATGTTTCTTGCAACTGTGCGATTGTACCTGGGTCGGTAAAATTTGCCGGAATTGGATTGAAGGCAAAGGCGTGCAGCCCTCTACCATTCAGGTTATCGCCATGGCAGAAATGGCAATTTTGGAAGAAAATCTCTCCACCCTCTCTGACGTACTTCAGGTAACCTTGGTTTTTCTCATCCCAAGGATTGGCATTTGGTTTCATCAAACGCCCCATTCCCTGCTCGACAATATTGGCATTCGAAAACTCTTGATCATATTTCCCTTCCGGATTCACGCGGTAAGGGTTCTGCGATGTCTGCAAGGTATAGGTCTTACCATGCACTTTTGTGCTGGCAGGCGGAGCGGGATGTACCGTTCGTAACTCAATGGGCTCCTCCGATTTCGGCATCATGGCGTTGAAGGAGAACCCCCCGATCAAAATCGGCAAGAGCACAAGATAGCCATAACGTAATAGCCTTTTCCCACCTGTTTGAGCATCAAGTACGTTCAGGATGGGTTGCTTGAATTTCGTCCAGTCCTCTTCATTCGCAGATATCCACATGAACACTGTTACAAGTCCGACTGTCCCGTACATCGCACGCACGCTGAAGGGTATTGGAGGGTAGACACGATATTTGAGATAGACCATCAAAAATACCCAGAACCCGATCCCTTGCCAAAACCTCGGGATGGCCATCCCCATTGCACTCATCATGTAGCTCAGCCCAGTAAAACCGATCACATAGCATGCCACTTCGAGCAGCAGCTGGATCGGCATATACCCTTCGACTAATCGTACAGTAGTGGATGGAACAACATCAAAGAACATCCCACCCAGAAGGAGTAGACCCGCTACTCCAATCAAGGCACCAAGTGACATCAATGCTTTCATCGGCAAACTCCCTTTACTCTCCGCATGACAGATAACCAGGCGCTACTAAATCTTCGGTGGCGGCGCTCCGGTTTTCACTTGCGACAAGTAGTCAACGATTTTCTTCAATGCTCCAGCGCTCAATTTCTGGCCAAAGATGGCCGGCATTGTCTTATCTGGAAATGGTTTAACAACATATGCGCTCGGATCGACGATGGACTCCATAATGTATTCAGCAGGTGATTTTGCTGTGCCCTTGTAGGCTGGATCTTTTATGCGCTGCGAGGCAGTTGTCCCTTCCTCGAGCTTCGGACCAATAGTCCCCATGGCGCCGGGAATACCAGGGATAGTATGACAAGACACACACTGGGCTTTGGCAAAAATTTGATCAACAGGCTCTGATCCATCCGCCAGCAGCGATGTGGCACCTGCGGGCTTGTCATCCGCCTGCTTTGGACGGTCTGCCTCAGGAACAAACTTTTCATACGACTTCACAATTTCATCGAACGATGGAGGTTCGACCCCCTCGCGTGCATATATCCACGTATCAACAGCCGCAAGCTCTGCAAGACTGAGTGATATCGGCGGCTTATGAATAGATGGCATCGGGCTTTCCTTGTCGTTCGTACCTTTCACCCCATAACCAGCAACGACATAGCAACTAGGACAGGCATGTGACTCTGCAATGTACTCCTGTACGGTTTCTGCAGTGCCTGAACCAGGGAATGCTTCCTTGACGGAATACTCACGCTTTGAGGGGTTACCCTTAGAATACTTGGGATCTTCCAAGCGCTCCTTACGGGTCGGTAAACCTAACAAGTTTGGCGCTCGCTCACCGAGCATCCCTGCATGGAAGGCATGACACAGCGGACATTGCCCCTTCCCGATCGCCCCCTGTTCCTTATTTTTTCCGACACCGCCAAAAATAATTTCCTCACCCTTGTCAGCCAGCTGTTGAGTGGACATGGTTTCCCACGTCACCTTTTCCTCTACCGGCGGAAAGCCACCTTCCACTTGGGGAAGCCAGTTTCCATAGCCAGAAAGGAACGCAGCCACGAAGAACATCATGCCACCTATCTTCAGGAGAGCGCTAAGGTTGGTGAAGTACAGCGCCATGATGAAGGTGGTTACGGTGATCATCACCAACGAAACAGGAAGCAACCGACTTTCACCGTAGAAATTGGTCTTGTAATTGGCGATCGCCATAAATAGAAGAAAACAGGATACAATCCCAATGAACGTCTTAAATACTGCGCGTTTCTTCGCAGCAGGGTCGCTGATGGACACTTGAAAATAAACCAGCAGACCCGCAAGGGTGGCCAGAGCCATCCAACCCATCGACAGTGCTTCTGCAATCAAATTACCCAAGGTCGTGACCTCCTACAGCTACAACTTCCAGGGAGGACATATCCCCACCCGTCCGTTGAGCCGACTATCAAAGAAGACACAGGTTAATGACTGGGAGCCGGCTGCGGAACACTACCAGGTATTCCAGTCTTGGACTCAACCGGAACCTTCTTCGCCGTTAAGCTACCCAACCAAAAAACAAAGAGAATGGTAATCCAGAAAAACAATACATTGGCCGAAATCATATTGGCGGCAAACCCCACCGTATGGGTATAGGCCCAAGGGGAATTGTCTCGCATGATCTCATTGACATGCCAAAAGAGTCTGACGGATGAGCGAATATAGCCCATCAACCCCATCATCCAAGTAAACGCGGTTGCCAACATAATGAGAGCGTATTGCGAACGAGCGGAAATCTTCCCCCACTCAATCGGCCCCATTTGCTTGGCACCCTTCATCATGAAGCTGTTCAATGCAAACATGAAGAAGAGACACGACAAGGTTGTTGCCACTTGAGGAACCGACAGACCCACCCGGACGTTTGCCGGAATGTAATATCCATATACGGCAAGAAATATAATATTGAAGTACGCGCAGGCGAAGAACACGCCCATAAAGATGTTACCGAACTTTGCCCAGGATACAGTTGAGACTTTATTCCCTCGCATGTACCAGACAAAGCTCAACACTGTGGTGGTAATAATGACGTTAATGCCCCCGTTTTTCGCAGACATAACCCCATAGTTACCCAACACTGGGTGTTGCTGACCTCCCATGGCTTTCAACTCCGCTGGAGTCATCACCATCGTGTGCGGAGTAATGAAGACCATGTACCCGCAGGCAAGGAGAAAAACCAGATACTTAATATAACGTTGATACTTCTCTGCTCCACGCATACGCCCCATGGCCTGCCAGAGATAGTAATTGGTACTCAGGAAAAGAATTCCGATCATCGTGGCCTGGATAATGAACAACCAAGCAAGCAGACCGCCCATCAGGGTAATACCCATCTGCTGGCGATAGGCATAAACCTCACGCATGAGCCAATATCCGGCAAATGGCAACGGAATCAGAAATGCAACGCCCAGTGCCATAGCGATGTAGCCCATCCAGTCATAATGAGCTCGGTCTTCATCCGTTTTTGACGCCAAAAACTTGTACGCAGCATATGCCGCAACAACACCGCCGCCGAATGCCATGTTCCCAAGGATGCGGTGAAGGTTGAGAGGATTCCAGAGTGCGGTGTGAATCACATGCCAGATATTCCCAAGGTACCGACCCTGCTCATCAACACCGGCAGGTGACATCATGAAACCGATCCACGAGTTTGCGAGGAACATGAGCAGTGTTCCGATGACGTTTAAGACCACCGACATGCTCAAATGAATCCACTTCAAAAACCCCTCCCTCATCTTGTCCCAGCCATAATAGTAGATGTAGAGGGTTCCGCTCTCCGCCACAAACATCAATGCATAGATGTGCATGACCGGACGGAAGATACCCGACAAATACGAGAAGAATGCCGGATACAGAGTCAGGAAGGTAAAGATCAGAATACCTCCCAGAATAGCCGTAAGAGAGTAGGCAGTAAGACTGATCTTAATAAAGTCATAAGCCAATTGGTCATAACGCTTCGCGAGTGCTTTATCCTTCGTCACGACTCCCATAAACTCGATAATCATGCAGAAAATCGGCACGGCCAATACAAAACTGCCGTAGTAGAGATGCTGCTGGTTCGCAAACCAGAGCAACACGCGACTTTCAAAGTTATACCTCGGATAGTCCTTAACACCATCCGTCGTCTTAGGAGCAGGAGCACCAGACACGATGCCCTCGGTCTTATAATAGACATCCCGACCCTTTTCGACTTTATCCCCTTCCTTCTTTGCCGCATCGCCCGCATGAGTCTCTTCACCGATGGCCAGTGAAGGCAACGCCACGACGACCGGAAGCAGAAGGAGGCCGACCATCATGCAGAGCGCCACAATCGAAAATATGCGCTTGCCGGCTAAAAGGCCCATGGAATACCTCCTTAATACCCTACGTTAAATGTATGATTTTCAGAATACTTGACTACACCTTCAGGAGGGCTCAGTTTTTGAAGAGATACCAAAAGTCCAGCCCCTGCATGTCCATGAGGTAGTGATCGACCAACACAAAATACCCAACGGTAATAACAAGAGAAACAACAAGTGCAATGACTGGATTGTTAAGCGCGCTCATCTTCTTCTTCCTCTCTTCTGTCGACCGGTATTATCAATTGGTTAAGCCAGCCAGACCCCACATTCAAGACAGACTCCGCTCAAGACTCAGCAAGGGCACTGAATACCAGCAAACCAATAGAAAAACCATAATCCGACAGCTAAAGTAACATAAAAAATCATCTTCCCAATTTTTACTTTAAGCTCACTATCAGGGGTAGCTGTTGCCATCGTCATTTCACTCCCGGTCAAGATAGTTGGTAAGGGATAAAATTCAGAATTACTGCATTTCCTTGACAGGCATCCGGCCCTGTGTTATCAAAATTTCTCAACTTTCAACGCAAACTAGAGAGGAAATTGTGTCGAAAAACTCAAAAGTGTTTGACATTATAGTTTTGGCTGGAATGGTTGTCAACATCATTTTGGCCGTGTTTTTGATCCTCTACTACTTTGATTTTCTGTAATTTCTTCTGATTTTTTCTTCTCTTCCCCTATCGTACCGACAGTCGAATTTGCGCAGCGAAATCCGATCGTTTCATCTCGAAAATCCGGCATCATCTTGCTTCGGCTGGTGATTCGAACATCTCCTCCGCTCGTGGTGTACCCTCCGCCACGAAGGACACGATAGGTGCCATACTCAGGGCTTGGTGGATTCTGCTCCGGTGAGCTCTTATAGTAACTTTCATCGTACCAATCAGCCACCCACTCCATGACATTGCCTGCCCCATCCATCACTCCATAGGGACTTTTGTCACTCTGAAATGTGCCGACACGCGCCGAGGCTTCATGACCATCCTGCACACGAGCCCAATTCGCCCCATCAGGTTGCTCCTTATCTCCCCATGGCCAGAGCCTTCCGTCCGTACCTCGCATAGCCTTTTCCCATTCAGCTTCATTAGGAAGCCGCTTGCCCTTCCAACGACAGTACCCATCAGCGTCGTCCCAGGACACATAGACGATGGGCTGATTGATACCACGCACCTTGGCCCCGCTCTTGGCATAGCGCGAAGGGAGTCCAGGTTTTCGATGCCCTGTGGCCAGAACAAACTGCTGATACTGGTAGTTCGTTACCTCGTACCGATCAATCGCGAACGCATCCAGATAGATGGTTCGTTGCGGACGCTCATCGAAGCCCCCACCCTCGGTTCCACGAACGAACGGCCCCGCCGGAATCGTCACCATTTCACCTGAAATAGGTTCTTCTCCAGGAGCACTATCTGCCATCGACACAACTTCGGCAGCGGTATCAGCCGTCGGTTTTTCATAGGGCGTAACCGTGGTCCCGCGCATAATGGCTACGATGGGCATAGCCGCGCAGACCAACACAACAAACAGGAAAACGAGCTTGAACTTTGATTCGAGCATGCCGGCCTATCACTCAGCTCTCAGCTGAAGCTGAATCCAAATCACTTGCGCAGCGAACACCGATCGTGACATCGGTACGCCAATGTTTAGCGGCAAACCGCTTGGACAGCCTTGCGTGATGTTCGGTCTCTCTCCAAGAGCCCCCCCGCACGACTTTCAAATCCGCATTGTCCGGCCCCTTGGGGTCACGAAACGGAGATTTCTTATAGTAATTCTCGTCGTAGGAGTCCTCAACCCACTCTGCCACGTTCCCTGTCATATCGTGAATACCGTAGGGGCTGCGCCCGCTCTCGAACGATCCGGGAGGAGCCAGATACTTATATCCATCTTCCATACCATCAACATTGGCAGCATTGACGACGAACTTGTCACCCCATGGATATCGCCTCTTACTCTCACCCCGCCCGGCTTTTTCCCACTCCGCTTCCGTGGGCAAACGCTTCCCTGCCCACTTGCAGTAGGCAGCCGCTTCATCCCACGAGACACTCATCGCCGCAAACTCAGGCTTCAAGATCTTTGATTGATCGTCATCAAACACCTCGATTCTCGGCATCCCCCGCTTCGTCATCTTGGCGAACCGCTGATATTCTTGCTGCGTGACCTCGTTCCGATCGATATAGAACCCCTTCAAATAGATCTGATGCTCCGGCGCCTCATCGGGATCACCGTCATTGCTTCCCATCGTAAAAGGCCCTTCCGGAACTTGCACCATCTCACGCCCTTCGTCTCCGATCTTTGTCTTGTATATGGAGAAATCCTGAGCAGGCAGACTGCTGGCCGTCGGTCGTGCTTCGGACTTCACCGATGCCGCGAGCTGTTTCATCTGTTTGGCCTTATAAGATTCGTAGGCCAACAGACCGATCATGAGAAAGAAGGACGCAAACACAAAGATAATGGAGCCGACTAGGACACCCTTATTTTCCACAGATACCTCGATAATCAAGACCCATGAACTCTACGACGGCAACGTTCCCGCCTGTTCGGCCGCCGCCTTCTTCGCTGCACGCACATCGAGCAACATCGAAATCTGGACACCAAGAAAGCCGCCCATGGCTGCTCCGGCCCCAGCACCAACCCAGATCCGGTCAGCACCGGCCATCAACCAGGCTAACAGACCACCAGTAACCGTACCGACAAGAATGCTCACAAGAAAACGGCGACCACCAAGAAAACCGATCACCACACCAAGCCCAAGCCCGACGAGGATGGCAACCGGCATCAGCCCCCCACCCATGGTCGTCCCGATCAGGGTCCCGACTGTCCCCATTACGACGATCCCGAGCGCAATATCAACGACCTTACGACTCTCCATTACATCAATCTCTTAGAGGCCGCCCATTCGTCACTTCCCCGGAAGGGCGACAAGCGGACCAAAATCGATCTCCACCCCAGGCGCAGCGATAATGGAGATTCCCCACGCTTTCTCCGCCGGCTCATGCTTATGGATCTTCTTAAAGTCCTCGTACACATTGACGCGCTCTTCGAACCACTGTCCGATCTCCTTCGTCCCAGACTGGACAACAATCTCGGATCCGCTGAACATCCCGCCTTCGGTCAAGGTGCCCTCCGGCTTCGACTCACTCCAGACATATTTCGTAAACACCGGGATAAACATCAGATCGGTATCGAGAGAGGCATAGACGGCTGCAAGTGGTTCGTTTCCAGTTGCTGCCTTAGTCAGACGCCATCGCCAAGTCAGAACCGGATAGGCCTTAGGATCCCAATCAATTTTTTTCTTTTTGATCCGTTGACCGGCATCCTTCGCAGACAAAAAGCTTGCCCCGTTCTCGGACTGTACCTTATACGCTTCGCGACCCTTTGTTTGGCTCCGCTGGTTTTCGTGTTCCCATGAAGAGGGAAACCCGTCCGCTTCTTTTGCTTGAAAAGCTTCCAGCACCAGCGTCGGCTCTCCTGTAATCGCAGGCGCAACCCCAATCGCGAGAACGATTGAGCCGAGCACAGCCGCAGCCATCGACACAGTGCATCTCATTCCTGATTCCCTTTCTATGTTTCTTGCGATGGAATCGGACTCAGTAAGGGAGACTCCTTCTCTCTCACGTCCTCAACCATCACCGGCTGTTGTCCCCGCTCGCACATCCAGAACAACGCGAGCACCGCTGCCCAGAACACGACCATATTCAGTGTCACCATTTTGGTCGCATATTGGAGATCTGGGGTGAAGGCCCATGGTGAGACATCGGCCATCAACTCGCTGACGTGCCATGACAAGCGCCCTGAGGAACGAATGTATCCCATCAACCCCATCACCCAACTGAACGATGCTGCCAACCCAAATAATCCAACCATGCCTCGTAGCGGAATCTTCCCCCACTGAATCGGGCCATGCACCACCGCACGCCTGAGCATCAACCGATTGATCACAACCCCGACCAGAATAACCGTGAACGTGGTAAGGGCTTGTGGAGCGGAAAGACCGACGCGAATTTTTGCCGGCAAATAGAATCCGTAGATGGACAGCCAAATGATGTTCACCGCGCCGACCACATACAGCACCGTGATGAGGATATTTCCGGTCTTGATCCATGAGATGGTCATCGTTCGATTCGCGCGGCGATAGTACAAGAAACTGAGCGCCGTCACGAGAATGAGGATATTCACCGCTCCGTTCTTGGCCGACATGACTCCATAGTTGCCGATGACCGGATGTTGCGCGCCTCCCATGGCCTTGGCCTCACTGGCAGACGTCAGCAGTGTATGTGGTGTCAACCAAATGAAGAGCGCCAGCATCAACACGCCCAGAAGGAGCTGATAATAAGGCTGATACCGCTCTCCTCCCTTGATCCGCGCCATGCTCTGCCACAGATAGTAGTTGATCCCCAAAAACAAGACACCGATCAAGAGGGCCTGCACTACAAATAGCCAGGTGAGCAGTCCTCCCATCATCGTCACTCCCATGGTCTGACGAAACACGAAGACCGACTTCATCAGCCAATACCCGGCAAACGGCATGGGAATGAGGGCGCAAACCGTGACGAAGAGGAACACATATCCGACCCAATCAAAATAGGCGCGCTCCTCGTCGGTCTTGCTGGTAAAAAATCGGTAACAGGCATAGGCGAGCACTACCGCTCCACCGGACATCATATCCGCCAAGAACCGATGGACGTTCAGAGGATTCCAGAGGGCGGAGTGCAACAGATGCCACGCGTTACCCAGAAACCGCCCCTGTGCATCGACCCCGGCCGGCGACATCATGAACGCAGACCACGCGTTGGCCATCATCAGTAATGCGGTCCCCACGATGTTCGTCACAATGCCGATCGCGGCGTGAATCCACTTGAGGCCTCGATCCGCCATTCGGTTCCATCCGTAGTAGTACACGATGAGCAGCAACGCTTCTCCGGCGAACACAGCAGCATAGGCCGGCATAAACCCCTTAAACGTCCCCCCCATATACTTCATGAAACTCGGATAAAGCGTGATGAACATCGTCAACATCAGACTGCCGATCAGCGCCGTGACCGACATGGCCAGGACCGCCACCTTCGCAAGGTCTCTCGCCAAACCATCGTAACGAAGGGCCAAGGCCGGCTTTTTCGTGATCAACCCCAAAAACTCCAGTAAGGCGCAAAATAACGGCAAGGCGAGAACGAATCCGCCAAAATAGGTATGTTGCTGCGTTACAAACCACACGAGTAACCGACTATCGAGTGAACCAACTTGAGGGTAGACTGTCTCCTGGGGAGTGGGAGCCGCCGGTCCCTGGGGAATTCCCTCGGTTCCGAAGTACACGTCAGTGGATGAGTCGGCAAAAGACAAATCGGGGCCATTCCCCAGGCAGCCAAGGGTGATTGAAACGAACGCGATGCACAGTGCCACACAAAGCAGGGAACCGTTTATTCTGAATCCTTGAACCATAAACCTATCCCTTCATCCCAGTCTTACCGAGTGCCAACTCCCCAGTTGCATCGGTGGCACCGATGGTCTTGCCCAGAATCCCCATCACAAACGGGCACCGCAACATTCCACTCGATAATTGCGGCGCATGTTCATCTTCAACATGACGGCGATCACCCAGATAGTACCCATACAGAGCCATGATGGCCGTCACAATTGCCCCCATTACAGCTGCCGAACCGGTCGAGATCGTAGGCTGCCTTGCGACAAACAACAGCAACCCCATCGCGACCAGGTAATAGGTCGAGGCAAAGGCCATCCCAGGCCACCACCAATATTTCACCAGCTCACCCGGCGCTGTCCGACGAAGCGTCTGCACCCACGAGGTAGAAGGATAGAGCCCACCGAAATAGGCACAAAGAGTCAACCCTCCCCCAAGAACAGTCACGGCGAACAACTGGGCCAACGCCGCTCCCTGAACATCCGCGATGAGCACTCCTGGAAGAGCTGCCAACACACCCAGGCCAAGCCCTGCAAGGACCCACGGCCCCAGTTGCCCGGTCTTGTGCTGCAGCAACATCCGAAGTGGCGCTCCATCCGGGAACGTGAGAAAGGGCCGCCCCATCTGCGAGAGCCGACGCACATGCCCAATCTCAAATGCATCACGTGCGACGGATGTACAGGAGATGATGATTGCCATCATCGCCGGTCCATCGGGATGCTGAAGATAGCTATAATTCATGATCCACAAAAGAGTCAGCACCAGGAGGGAAAGCTGAATGCCATAGACAGCGCCGATCCATCCGATGAGCCAGCTGAGCAACCGGACGCCATCGTGGCGCACAATCTCCGACCAGGGGGCAGATCGCCCAACCCGATAGGCCAAGACCGCCGTCATCATTGCGACCAGCGCACTCACAGCCAAGAGTACCAGCGGCTCGCCGATCGGAACGAGATGTTTGGCAAGGCGATAAATCCCGAAAGCAATCAGCCCCGGAACAAACATCACGATTCGTTTTTTCTTGCGGACGGCGTCTTCCGTCACGGCCAAGCTCAAGCTCGGAAGTACCCGCAACGCCATTCGATGCAACATGATTAACTCGTCAAAAGTGAAAAATGAGAGGTGAAAGGTAGTTCGTTCTTCTCGTCTTACTTTTCACATTTCACCTTTCACGTCTTTTGAGCGCCCATTCCAAAATACTTCGCCTTCACTTCTTCCATGAGCGCCACCGTGATACGGAAGAGCCCACGATCAGCCGCCGTCCGCTCAAGTTCGATACGAGCCATGGCACGAACCGGAGCCGGAACCCGATCCAACCGGCGTTCCGCTTCAGGATCCCATTCAACCCGGTTGCCCCCACGAGGCTGCAGCAGCATGTCATACGTCACCACACGGGTGTTCTGAGAACGGGCCTCCTGTTCCACCTCATCTCGAGTCAAGGCAGCCAGATAGGGCGGCATGCGGTCCAGTCGGTGCAGCGCCTCATCAGTCCACAGCAACCGATCGACCAACTGGTTCGGCTGTCCCCCAGGCACATCGATACCGACTTTTAAGCCGCAACCCCTACATTCCGAGCGGATGAACCATTGGAGAACGCCGTCATCATACGCACGTTCCTCAATCCCCTCCGTATGCATCCATCGACCACAGCCGCAGGTCAGCATACCGGGCCCCCGTAAAGCGTTTCGGGACGGATTGCCATTACATCACCCGATCTTGCCTGGGTACAGGATGTACAACATCGTATAAGTAAAGCTTCCGGTCATGAATAGTACACAATAGATGACCATCGTGAACCGGCCCAGCGCGCGATGCCGCTGGGCACCATCAGGCCAGATTCGTTGGATCGTCATCTCAATCGCGAACACAAATGCTACAAGCGCAAGAAAGATCAGGTAGACCTCCAGCTTACGCATCGAAAATCCGGCGGTCGCCACACGCGAAAAAAACAACCCCAGCACGATCACCGCCACGACACCGAACACGATCCCGATCTTCTTCCACGTGGTCATGAGCCGTGATTCCCGGAGCGATCGCACACCGTCGATGAATTGCTGAGAGCGAAACCCCAACACCATCATGTACACCGCCATGATCAGCCCGATGATGACCAAGATAATGTGGAGGGTCAGTACCGGGATGAAGACGTAGTCATAGAGCGATTGCGAGCCGCCGAATCCTTCTTTCCCTTCTACCGCCAGCACACCGAGTTGCCGGAACAGATAGTACGCCACGAAGAAACTGAGCATGGACATCATACCGCCGAGCATCAGCCAGTGATGGGCATCGGCACGGCGCCGCCGAGCTTGGACCCAGCCGATGATGAAGAGCGTCGTGAATAACGTGGCCATGAACTGGCTTAAATCGGCACCAGCCGTTGCCTGTGTACCAAAGAACCCTGGTCCTCGTAGCCAATCCATTCCGTTTCCTCAACAAGCAACGCCTCACCGGCGCATGACTCACTCGTTTCGAGGAAACTCGCCTCATCTTGAAGCGAGTATTGCCCCACTCACGAATAACGCATGACGATTCGCGGTCTATGGCTTCACCCCTTGAACGACAGCCGTCTTCTCCAGTTCCGTCGTAGAGGCACATCCTGCCTGCACTAGCCATTGCATAGCTTCGCTCGTCTTATAACAACTCCCGTACTGGGTGTTCATCAGGATGTGAACCGTAAACGCCGTTGTCCAAGCAGGGCCAGTGCCGGCTTCATCAAGAAACCGATCCTTGATGATGAGTCGCCCACCCGACGCCAACGAGGCCACGGCCTTGGCAACCAAATCCTGGTTCATCTGAAACGTCTGATAGTGCAGAATGTCCGACATCAGGACCACATCGTAAGGCCCGCCAAGCTGGTCTCTATTGAAATCTCCGGGATGGAGTGTGATCCGCGACTCCAATCCGGCTTCCTTCACCGTTTTTTCCGTCAGTTTGAGCGTCGCCGGAAGATCAAACACCGTTGCACGTAGGTCCGGGTACACCTGGCAGAAGGCGATCGCGTTTGTACCGACTCCTCCCCCCAAATCCAGTACCCGCTCCCGACCGACGAGTTTCAGCCGCCTGGCCAAATCCGGTCCACTTTGCTGGCCGATACGGTTCAACACCGCCAACACATTCCCGCCCAACTCCGGATCCGTCTCAAAGACATGCCGGTCCACCGACCGTTTGCCCGTTCGAACCGTCTCTTCAAGCTTTCCCCAGTTATTCCACTCCGCATCGTGCAGTAGAAGCAAGTGACCGATGTACTGGGGGGAGTGCCGAACGAGATGCTTCAGCGCCGTCAAAGAGTTGCGATATGACCCGCCTTCTTTGGTTAGGAGCTTCATAGCCACGAGTGCGTTCAAGAGGAGCGACAACGTCGGCGCGTGGGCCTGCAACCGACCTGCCACATCACCGATATCCCGAGATGCTTCGCCGATTGCAGAAAAGACGTCGAGCTTGACTGCAGTCAGGAGGATCTTCGTCTCCCAGTAGTAGCCAAGCTGAAAGATTTCTGCGAGTGAGAGTTCTCGTGACACACCAATCCCTCAAGCAACAACGCTGAAAAAGAGGCATCTTACCTAGAGGGGAAAGAGAAAGGCAAGGCGAGGCGGTGATGGAAACCTGCTGAAAACACGAAGGGCAGCGGGTATCCCGCTGCCCTTCTCTCCATACGAGGACGCTATGAAACAGGCTTACTTGATTTCAGCCTGGAGCTTGGCGGTACCGCCGTCAGTCACATCAACATCAAATTCGATCTTCTTGGCCTT
>NZ_JBUBKD010000054.1:0-19828 GCF_054902215.1 Nitrospira sp. CMX1
ACCGGCTAGCATGATCTACTGGTTGCATATTGCCCGTGCCATCGACCGTGTGACGCTCCACCGAGACCGTTGTTCGGAGGTACCAGCGACGGCCACCTCCAGCGACTTTTGGGAAGGCGGATGGTTCGATTATCCTGATAAGGAGCGGGCTACCCAGGCGATGGAACAGGCTGGAGTGAATCGGCAACGGCTGTGTCCACTCTGCAAACCTTGAATAAGAAGTATTGCGTGCTGGGTGTTGAGTTTCAAGTGAACGAGTGGGCTCCTAGGCTCAGCACTGCTGATTCATGCCGCGACTCGCCCTCTTACTGACCACCCTCATCTGGGGTGCGACTTTTCCTGCCACGAAGGCGGCATTGGAGCAGATTCCCCCGCTCTCGTTCTTGTTACTCCGGTTTTTCATCGGCACCCTGCTCATCCTCGTATGGTTTGTCGTCGGTCGCCGTCAATTACATCATGATCGCGCGGTGTTAGTCGCTGGTGCACTTTCGACGGTGTTTCTCTTTCTCGGGTATTTGCTCCAAACCGTTGGGCTCGCCTATACCACGGCATCCAATTCCGCGTTTCTCACCGCGCTCTATGTGATCTTCGTGCCTTTGATCCTCCTACGGGTCGACCGGCGTGCAGTCTTGGCGACGGTGATTGCAGTGGTCGGGTTGTGGCTCCTCGTCAAACCCAACGCCTCCATGAATCGAGGCGATCTCATGACGCTGGGGTGCGCCGTGGCGTTTGCGGGACATATCATTTGTCTTGAGCGATTTACACGCCAAGTCGATGCCCCGTCGCTTCTTGTATGGCAGATGGTGGCGATGACGGTCTTGTTTCTCCCGGCTCCATGGTGGGAAGATGCTTCAGTAAGCGCGTTTTTGCCCACACCCGTTCTTCTCACCGGGCTTGTCGTCACGGGTGTGCTGGCCACGCTGGCATTTGCCGTGCAGATGTGGGCGCAGCAGCTAGTTCCGGCCCAGCAGGTGGCGCTTCTGTTTGCATCGGAGCCGGCCTACGCGGCCTGGCTTTCATGGTACTTTCTCGGTGAGACGTTGGACGTCCAAGGCTGGATCGGTAGCGCGCTAATTTTATTGGCGGTCATCATTGGAGCGTTCGGTGGTTGAGCATTCCTAGAGGAGCGTGGAAGCACATGGCACAAAAGTTCGGTAATGGACGATGGGTGCGCGAAGGATTTCTTGATAACCGTGTCGACGGGACGGTTGTTGGACAGGTCGTGTTTGCGGCAGTTGGGCCGGTCGATTTTTATTTGCGCGGCAATTTTAAGCCGGATATCGCTGGTGAGGTGATTCGATTCCGAAACAGCCGTTTTGAAGATGACGAGATGGCAGGGCACGTCATCGGTGATATGGCTAATCCTCAGATTGGAACCGTGAACCTTATTTCACTCGACCCGCATCCGAACCTGGAGCCACACCCGTATATTGAGTGGTTTACGCTCAGCGAGGACCATTATCGATTTCAACTGAGTGCCGGTGATGCATGGGTGCTGGGT
The DNA here is from genome assembly GCF_054902215.1 of Nitrospira sp. CMX1. Taxonomy (NCBI): domain Bacteria; kingdom Pseudomonadati; phylum Nitrospirota; class Nitrospiria; order Nitrospirales; family Nitrospiraceae; genus Nitrospira; species Nitrospira sp. CMX1. The sequence continues at coordinate 1,502 of NZ_JBUBKD010000054.1, forward strand.
GATGAAGAGCGACAGGTGATCGAAGGGGAGAGCAAACGGATCCGGGAAGCCTTGGCCGACCAGGTTGCTGATCGACCAAGGTCACGAGTTGAATCCGATTGGACCTAGGGAGGCGTGAGCTCTAATTGCGGTTGAGGTGCCGGAAGTTCCGCCGCCTTCACCGCCGCCTCAATCTTCTTTTTGAGGACACTGCGGTCGGAGTCCTGCCTGGTTTTTCCCTCACGCACATAGGCAGGGACCTCGCGAATGTCCCAGATTAACCCCAGCCACTCGAGCCCTTTCAGACAATAATAGGTCATGTCGATTTCCCACCAGTAGAACCCTTGCCTGGTCGAGGCCGGATAATAGTGGTGGTTGTTGTGCCACCCTTCTCCCATGGTAATTAAGGCCAGGAAGAAGTTGTTTCGGCTATCGTCGCCGGTCTCGTATCGCTGTGAGCCATAGACATGCGACAGCGAATTGATCGTGCAGGTTCCATGAAACAGTGCGACGGTCGAGATGAAATAGCCCCAGATCAGCATCTGGATGCCGTTGGTGCCGAGCTCAGGTGCATAGGTTTCCAATAATCTGCCGAACCCAAACATGCCGAAGCCGGTCAAGACGGGTATGAGAACATCATAGCGATCGAGAAACCGCAGTTCCGGAAACTTGGCGAAATCAGCAATGCTCTTCAGTCGCGGTGCATAAAACGTTTGCGACATAATCCAACCCATGTGGGACCAGAGAAACCCTCCATGGCGTGGGGAGTGCACATCTTCCGGTGTATCGGAGGCAATGTGGTGATGGCGATGATGGCCGGCCCACCAGAGGGGCCCGCGCTGTGTGCAGGTGCTGCCTAACAGGGCAAAGAGAAACTGGACTGTACGCGATGTCTTGAATGTGCGATGCGAGAAGTAGCGATGGTACCACCCGGTAATCGCAAACATGCGAATGTAATAGAATGCGATGGCCACTGCGACTGCAGTGAAGCTCACTCCGACTAAGATGGCGCAGAAACACATTAAGTGCATGAAAATAAACGGGACACTCCGAATCCAGTCGACCTTCGGCGGTCCGTCTGATTTCGTCAGTTCAAGGCCAGCCCAGGAGTCAAACCAGCGCAGAAAGGAATACCAGATCTGCTGTGCCTTGGTTGGTGGATACGCTTGCACGTCGGACATACAGTTCTCCTCATAGATTCGGGGGATCGGCAAAGCCACTGTGGTGGGAGACAGGGAGCCGTGGTCCCAATTAAGCTAATTGAGCGTCCCGATTAGGTTGGTGACTCATTATACAGAGAATCTGAGGAAAGTAAAACCGGATTTTTTTGTCCACTTCTCCCGCTCCCTGAGCGTACTGGAATGCGACAGCCTGTCCACTCATTTCAGTGGGCCTTGGAGAGCGGGTAGCATCGAAATATTGGTTGGATTGCTATGATTCCGAGTCCCTGGCTCGACTCAGGATAGACCTATCGAACCCTTCGGTGAGTCTGGTTGAACCGCAAGAGCGGATTTCTTGGCGTATGCCCGCTCTCACAATTTCTTGCATGGGAGCATGCCGCCTAGACGCATGTACGTAAGATCGCTATACTTTGGGTTCTTTCTGTTCATCGCAATGGACCGTTGACTCGAAACCCTGTCGGAGTCAGAAACAGCCTCATGAGCGACATCTTCATTAGCTACTCCAGCGAAGATAAGAGCCGAGTACAGGATCTGGCAAGAGCCTTAGAACAGAAAGGCTGGTCGGTCTGGTGGGATCGGCGGATTCCTGCGGGCAAGTCGTTCGACGAGGTCATTCACGACGCGTTGAAGGCTGCCAGGTCCGTGGTGGTGGTATGGACCAAAACGTCGGTGAAGAGCACCTGGGTGAAGAATGAGTCGCGGAATGGTATGCGGCGAAACATTTTATTCCCTGTGATGCTACTCGACGAAGTCGAGATCCCACTGGAGTTTGAGCATCTCCAGGTCGCGCACTTGATGGATTGGCACCCAGAGCAGGATCATGCCGGGTTCGACCAATTTATCAACGATCTGGCCGGAGTTATCGGACCTCCCGTGATCCCGCCAATTCAACCAAGATCCGTGACGAAGAGCGAGGAGCCTGCCCCTGCGCGAGCAGAGCCGAGACCTGAACCTGAAATAGAACCGCTGTCGAGGTGGAGGTAGCCCCTGAGCGATTCGAACTAAAACCTGTCAGCGAGATGGGTCGCATGCCTCCGGACTCGCCGGTGAAATCCTATTCGTCTCAGGGGGCGGCAGAAGATCCGGAAGTCGCAGAACTATCTGCAGCGGTTGACGAGGACCACCAGAGTCAAGTGACCGCCCCGGCTTCATCGACATCATCGCTCCCCATATTCCCGATCGGGATCGGCTTGCTTGCGGCGATGGGAGCAGTGGTCTATTTTATAGTCTCTTTACATGGTCCTTCCCCCGGGACAAGGGATGCATCTCGTGACCAGCCTGCCGTGATCACACCGACTCTGGGATCAGAACCGATCAAGCAATCCTCTGCAGCGACGACGCATGAGAAGCCAATTCTGAAGCAGGAAGCATCGGCGGTTAGAACTGTGGCAACCCAGCCTAAGTTGAGATCCAGTCCTGCGAAGACCATAACCCGCAAGGATGGTGCACCGATGGTCTTGATTCCGGCAGGGGAATTCTGGATGGGCTCGCCAGACTCAGTTCCGGAAGATGATGAACACCCTGTTCATCGAGTTGTTCTTGATGAATTCTACATGGACAAGTTTGAAGTGACGAACCGGTCATTTAACAAGTTCGTCCTCGAACGTAATTATAGGACAACAGCAGATCGCGAAGGTAAGACATGGGCATACATTAATGGCAGGTGGAGTCAGACTACAGGGGCAAATTGGAAGACTCCGGAAGCTGGGAGTTCTGTATTCGACTCTAATCGAGCCGATCATCCTGTCGTATCGGTTAGCTGGGAGGATGCCGATGCCTATTGCAGATGGTTAGGGAAACAATTGCCCACAGAAGCGCAATGGGAATATGCCGCATGAGGGGGAACCGAAACTGAATATTGGTGGGGAAACATGCTTCCACCCAGGAGGAAAGTGGAAAACTTTGCAGATGAAAGCCTGAAATCTCAATATCCAAACCGCCGAGACCCCATTGTTATTGGCTATGATGATGGTTACGCACGGACTGCATCAGCTGGATCATTTGATTCGAATCCATGGGGTCTCCATGATGTACTGGGCAATGTTTGAGAATGGACTGCGGATTGGTATGACGAAGCGCATTACAAGACGGGGGTTACGGGGGTTCTCAGAAATCCAAGTGGTCCATCGCATGGAAACTACCGAGTTTGGCGTGGTGGATCATGGAACGATCCATCAGAATCCATGAAAGCCATTCGAGTGGCTAAGCGTGAACACCGAGGTGCCAGCACCAGCGGGCCTGACGTCGGTTTTAGGTGTGTTAGTGATGCGAGCTAACGGCAGACTGTGGCAAGTAGGAAGCGAGGAAATAGGCACCTCAAATTGCTCGTATTTATGAGCGAAATGCGAGCTGGAATTCATTGGAGCCTGCGTGGCCTGCTTAAATAAACCATGTCGCCAATATGAAGCATGAGGGTACGACAGTAACGAGGATTCGCAATACATCGTGTGGAACGCAGAATAAAGATAAAGCCAGTTTATGACGGTCGGAGGCATCGTTGGCGGCTAACTCGATAGTCGCTGCTCAGGGGGGTATCAAAGAACAATGGGCATATAATTTCCTCTGAATAGGGAACCACGCGTGGATTAATAGGGTGCTATTAGCATTGACAGATTTAATGATGCCGGCAGCGTTGGAATTGACAGCTTCGCTGATGCGCCTCTAGAATGCCGACATGATGAAGAATGATCGTTTTTTGAAAGCCTGCCGCCGCGAGCCGGTCGATTGTACTCCTGTGTGGTTTATGCGTCAGGCCGGACGGTATATGTCCGAGTATCGGACGTTACGCGCGAAACATTCAATTCTTGAAATGTGCAAGACGCCTGAATTGGCGGCCCAGGTCACGCTTCAGCCCATTGATCGATTCCCGCTGGATGCTGCTATTATTTTTGCCGATATCTTACTTCCGTTGGAACCGATGGGGCTCAATCTCGAGTTCGCAGCAGGTGAGGGGCCGGTTATCCACAATCCGGTGCGCGACCGAGCGGCAGTGGATCAACTGAAAGTCATTGACGGCGATGAGCTGGACTACGTGGCGGCGGCGATCAGGCAAACACGGCGTGCCCTTGACGGGCGGGTGCCGCTCATCGGATTTGCCGGTGCACCGTTCACGTTGGCGAGTTATGCCATCGAAGGCGGTGGCTCGCGTAATTACCTGCATACCAAACAGATGATGTACAGCGATCCCACGGCGTGGCACCGGTTGATGGATAAGTTCGCCCGCGTGCTCACCGGGTATCTCCGTCGGCAGATTAAGGCGGGGGCGCAGGCGATTCAGCTTTTCGATAGTTGGGTCGGGTGTCTGTCTGCCGGTGACTATGTCGAATATGTGATGCCGCATGTCCAGCGTATTTTCGATGGACTCAAGCACGAAGGAGTGCCGATGATTCATTTCGGCACCGGCACGACCGCCATCTTGCGTCAGATGCGCGAGGCAGGAGGCGACGTCATTGGGATCGACTGGCGGATTCATCTGGACGAGGCCTGGGCCATGGTCGGGCATGATCGCGCGGTGCAAGGCAATCTCGATCCGCTTGCCCTCTTCGCCCCGCTTCATGAGATTGAGCGCCGCGTCGAAGATATCTTGCGTCGAGCCGGTGGACGTCTCGGCCACATCTTCAATCTCGGTCATGGCATCCTGCCGACAACGCCGGTCGATCATGTGGCCGCAACGATCGACATGGTGCATAAGCTCAGCCAACGGTGATTAAGCAAGTGAAGCGATCCTCGTGAAGCGTATCTCGTGATGCAGGATATGGGTTGCGCGTTTCTGGTTTCGAGTTTCGTGCTCAATGCTTGCCATGGTTCCGTTCTCGCAACTCGTAACATGAAACCCGAATCCCTCGCACGTGGGTGACGAGATGCGAACGACAAGGATGATGAACGACAGAAGGCATCACACGGCGGTTCTCTTAATGGCGATGGGTGGACCTGATTGCCTAGAGAACGTCGAGCCATTTTTGCTCGATGTGCGCGGAGGGCGACCAACGCCTTCAGCACTCGTCGAGGAGATTCGCGAACGGTACCGAGCAACGGGGGGAAAATCACCGGCTGTCGGGATCACACAAGAGGTCGCGAAGAAGCTGGAACGACAGCTGAATGAGTCCGGTGACGGCCGATACCGAGTGTACGTTGGGTTGCGGCATTGGCATCCCTTTATCAAGGACACCTATGCCGAGCTGCTGAAGGAATCGCCGGAACAGATCATCGGCGTCTGTATGGCTCCGCAACAATCGTCGCTGAGTACGGGGGCTTACCGGAAAAAGGTTGAAGAAGCCCGTGATGGACTAGAGGACCAGACTCCCGTGACCTATGTCGGGAGTTGGAACCGGCATCCGCGACTGGTTGTCGCGATTGTTGACAACATTCGGCAAGCGCTCGACAAGTTTCCGCCGGATGTGCGAACGACAGTGCCGGTGTTGTTTACTGCCCATAGCTTGCCGGAACGGATCGTGGCGATGAAGGATCCCTATCCGGATGAGGTGAAGGGGACGGTTGAGGCTGTTACCAAAGCCTTAGGCAACCAACCGACCTATTTCGCCTATCAAAGCCAGGGACGCTCCAATGAGCCATGGCTTGGGCCGACAGTCGAGGCCATGTTGGATACAGTGAAGCAAGAAGGACACCGGCATGTGCTGGTGGCCCCCATCGGGTTTATCTGCGACCATGTGGAAACGCTCTTCGATATCGACATTGAACTCAAACAGCTCGCGCTCAGCAAAGGTCTGCAGCTTGAGCGCATACCGATGTTGAACGATTCTTCCGCAATTCTTGAGACGTTAGGCGACGTCTTGGCCGCACACGAATCCTCGCTCTCCACTCCGTCGTGACTCGACCACGCACAGTCGTAATTGTCGGTGGCGGTATTTCCGGGCTGGCCACCGCCTTTTCGTTGCAGGAGAAGGCCACTCAAGCCGGAGTTCCTCTCCACTGCACGCTGCTTGAATCCGACCCATCCTGGGGAGGAAAGATTGTCACGCATCGAGTCAACGATATCGTCACCGAAGCCGGACCAGACTCGTTCCTCTCTCAAAAACCGGCTGGTCTCGATCTTTGCCTGAAACTGGGGCTTGCTGACCAGCTGATCAATACCAATGAAACAGGGAAGAAGGCCAGTGTCCTGCATCGCGGACGGCTACATGATTTACCCGAGGGACTCCTCTCGTTTGTTCCAAAGCAGCTGGGACCGTTCCTGCATAGCGGACTGCTTAGCTGGTCCGGGCTGGCGAGGATGGGGCTTGAATTCGCTGTTCCTCCTGGTTCGCCCAGAGACGATGAGTCCTTGGCGGCGTTTCTGCGCCGTCGATTCGGGGTCCAGGCCTATGAGCGGGTGTTGGAACCGCTGATGGCCGGCATCTATGCCGGCGATGCCGAGCAGATGAGTCTCCGGGCGACGTTCCCACGGTTCTTTGAACTCGAGCAGCAGCATGGCAGTATTGTTCGTGGCATGATGGCGGCCAAGAAATCCGCCGCCTCATCCACTGGGTTTTCCCAACCACGACGGACGATGTTTGTCAGTCTCAAACATGGGCTTAGTGAGCTGGTGACTGCACTGACGACGCGGCTAACACAGCAGGGTGTTCAGCTTCGTATGGGAGCTCGAGTTGACGCGCTCAGGGTCCGATCACATGAACTCGGTCGTTGGATGTATGACCTGATTCTTCAGGATGGATCGGCGCTCTCGGCTGAAAGCGTGGTCCTCGCCACACCGGCCTATGTGTCAGCGGACCTATTGCGTCCCTTGACTCCGATTGCAGGTGGATTGCTTGATCTCATTCCCTATGCGTCGACTGCCACGATTGCGATGGCCTTCCCACGGACACAGACGAGTGCCATCGACGGATTCGGATTCATTATCCCAAGAACTGAGCAACGACATCTCATCGCCGCCACGTGGACCTCGCTCAAGTGGCCGCATCGTGCTCCGGCAGGGCAGCTGCTGGCGCGCGGCTATGTCGGTGGAGTTGGCCGGGAAGATATTCTTCACTTGAGTGACGACGCGCTGCTGGCAACTGTCAGGCAGGAACTTGCCACGTTATGCGGGATCACGGCGGAACCGAGTTATACCGAGGTGAATCATTGGTGGAAGGCCATGCCTCAATACACGATCGGCCATCTGGATCGGTTGGTGCAACTGGATGCTGCTCTCAGCCGTTATCCTGGACTTGTGCTGACGGGAGCCGCGTATCGCGGGGTTGGCATTCCTGACTGCATCAGGGATGGGGCGTCGGCAGCTGAACAGGTACTTCAGACCCTTCTTGGCAAGGGCCATCATGACCATGAGGGGCTTGCGACTCGCCAACGATAGTTCACGTGTACATCCACCTTCGAGTCAGCGGGAATTCTGTCGGGCCGTCGGCCTCCTGTCGACTTGCGAGCACCTGATAGATATTCATCCAGCCTTGTTGAAATCCCAGGGAAACGCCGGCCAGATAGGCCCGCCAGATGCGGAGCGTCTTTTCCCCGACCAGTCGTCGCGCCGAGTCGAGTTGCGTCTCCAAGCGACGTGACCAGATGGCGAGCGTGCGTGCATAGTGCGGACGTAGGCTTTCGACATCGTAGATCTCAAAGCGCTGTGCCGCCATCTCCCGGATGACCACGTGGAGGTGTAACAGCTCGTTATTCGGGAAGACATACTTGTCGATAAAATCGTTCACGCCTGACCCCACAGGGCGTCCCTCGACGTCAGACGACGTGAAGCCATGATTCAGGAATAGGCCGCGATCGCGTAGCAGGTGGCGTACGGCACTGAAATAGGCCGGAAAATTATTGAGCCCGACATGCTCGAACATGCCGACACTTGCCACCTTGTCGAACGAAGCCTCACCGAAACGAGACACAGCATCGCGATAATCTAGGAGGAGAACGTCGATACGCCTTTCAAGCCCAGCCTGTCTAACCCGTTCCTTCGCGAGTACGAATTGATTGTTCGACAACGTGACGCCTGTCGCCTGCACGCCATAATGCTGTGCGGCGTACAGGATCAGCCCACCCCACCCGCAGCCGATATCCAAAAACCGCTCGCCAGGTTGCAGGCGAAGCTTCCGGCAGATGTGATCGAGCTTGGCTTGTTGCGCCTCATCAATGGTTTCCTCACCGGTCTCAAAGTAGGCACAGGAGTAGACCATGCGTTCATCAAGCCAGAGTCGGTAGAACTCGTTGCCGATATCATAGTGATGCTTGATGTCCGCAAGATCCTGATCAGGCGTATGCTTGGACCAGACGGGGGTGATGCGGGACTTCATCGGAGACTCACCGGCTTCGGCCAGTCGTTCAGCACTGGCGATCACGGTCATAATATCGCCGTCGATGTCAATGCGACCATCGACGAACGCTTCACCGAGTGATCCCAGTGTGGGGTGGGTCAGCTCCGGCAAGAGGTTGGGATCGCGAATCTCCATGACGACGCGGGGGTTCTGGCCGAAATTGAGATGCGAGCCGTCTGGGAGTATGAGTTCCAATGGTTGCCCCCCGCTGGCACGAACCTTTTCTGCCAGCCGATGAATGCCGTGATTTAGGGCTCTGCTCACAATTTTGTTGGTCATCTGGGAGAGTAATTTGCTCTGAGACATGGTGACCTCCTGTGAGTGCTGATGGAGGTATTCTTGAAGGGGATGCTGGCGAGACCAGTGGCCCTATGATGCACTGGGAGTAGGTCCGCTTGTCAAACAGTAAGCGAAGAGCGTGCCCACACAGTTCCAAGATTATTCAAGTAGATAGCAGCATCGACTAGTGGGATGCGCGGAAGCTTTGGGGAAAAAAGCCTCACCCCAATAGTCAAGGGCTGAGGAATGCTGCACCAGCAAATTGAATCAAATGGGGAGGCTAGGGGAGGACGATGGCCTGTTCAGGATAGCCCAGTTCTTTGAGAGAAACTTCCAAGGCATCAACCATCGGTGGGGGACCGCAGAGGAAGATGCAGGTGTCGGAGGCAGGAGGAGGTAGGTGCCGGCGGAGTATGTCAGAGGTGATGCGGCCTATGCTGCCGGACCATCCAGGAGGTGGTTGTTCCAAGACATGATGGCTGTGAAAGTTCGGATAGTTTTGGAGGGCGCGCTCCCATTCTTGTCGGAAGATGATATCTGACTCTGTCTTGTTGGCAAAGATGAGGAAGAGCTCAGCGTCGAGCCTCTTGGTCAATATCCACCGGATGATGGAGATCATCGGTGTGATTCCGGTGCCGCCAGCCACGAAGCCCACCCGCTTTGCCATTCCATCAACCCAGTGACCACCGGTGTTCGGCCCGCTCATCAAGACCGTATCGCCGATCTTCTGCTCGTGGAGATACTTGGAGACGGAGCCGGTGTCGTATCGCTTGACCGTCAGATCGAAGTAGCCAGTCGTGCCAGGTAGCGACGACGGTGTGTAGGGCCGTTTCACGGCTTTGCCGTTGATCGTGGCGTGGACATACAGGAAGTCACCGGGCAGCATGTCCAAGGTGGCGTCGGAGGGAAGTTCGAATCGAAACGTCTTCGTGTCGTGGGTATCCCGCTCGATCTGGATCAGCTTGTACGGAGCGGCTGTTTTGGTCTTGATGCGGCTGATGACTCCCATAGTTGAACGCATCATACGATGACGCATGAAGAGGCGCAACAAAACTCTTTCTGATGCTTCTGTTGCAACCTCTTGCATCTCTTCTCATCTCGCACCATACTTTCACCTCATGACAATTCTCCCATCAGGTTGCTCCACACCCCTTCAAGATTTGGAAACCGATGTGGCGCTCCGCGCCATTCTTCAAGGGACAGCTACGGAAACCGGACAAGGGTTCTTTACCGCACTCGTCCAGAACCTGGCCTCAGTACTTGGTACGCACGGGGCGTGGGTGACGGAGTATCTTCCTGAAACGCGTCGCCTGCGGGCGCTCGCCTTCTGGATGGACGGTCAGTGGATTAAGGACTATGAAATGAACATTGCCGGGACCCCCTGTGAGCGTGTGATCGATACAGCCAAACTGGTGCACTTCCCCGATCGTATCCTGGATATTTTTCCTCACAGGGAGGAACTGAGAGCCGCAGGAGCGGCCAGCTATATGGGCGTCCCGTTACAGGACACGGACGGACGAATTCTCGGTCATATGGCCGTGATCGACCGGCGGCCTATTCCCGGGGAACCTCGCATCCTTGCGGTGTTTCAAATCTTTGCTGCGCGGGCTGCGGCGGAATTGCGGCGATTACGGGCGGAAGCTGAGGTGCGCAAGCGGGAGGAAAAGGTGAGTCGGCTCCTCAGCAGCGCTATGGACGCGATCATTGAGCTGGATCACCAGTTCCACATCACACAGGTCAACCCTGCGACCGAAAAGACATTTCAATGCTGCGCGGAGAAGATGATCGGTCGAGACTTTCGATATTTCCTGCGCCCTGAGGATGCCGAGCGGTTGATCGTGCTGACAGAGGAGTTGGACCGTCGCTCCGAGGGGCAGCGATCAATGTGGATTCCCGGGGGGCTCACTGCTTGCTGTCCTGAAGGCCAATCATTTCCCGCGGAGGCGACACTGTCCCGGTTTGAATTGGATCGGCGCAAATTCACGACCCTCATTCTTCGCAATATCCATGACCGGGTGAAGGCGGAAGAGAAGATCCAATCGCTCACGGCTGAAACTGAACTCCTGCGAGAAGAATTGCAGGCGCTTCATCATGACGGCGCCTTGCTCGGTGAAAGTCCGGCATTTCGACGGGTGCTTCAGGATATTGGACAAGTTGCCAAGACCGGTGCGACCGTGCTCATCACGGGAGAAACTGGAACCGGCAAAGAGCTCGTGGCTCACGCCGTCCATATGGCCAGTACACGTCGGAAACGGCCGTTGGTCATTGTCAATTGCGCCGCGATCCCAGCGGCACTCATCGAAAGCGAGCTGTTCGGCCACGAGGCAGGCGCTTTTACAGGAGCAACCAAGAAGCGCGAAGGTCGGTTTTCTCTGGCCGACAAGGGCACCATCTTTCTTGATGAAATTGGGGAATTACCGCTTGAGTTACAGGCGAAATTGCTGCGGGTGCTCCAAGAAGGCGAGTTCGATCCGGTTGGCAATTTAAGGACCCGGAAAGTTGACGTCCGGGTGCTTGCCGCGACCAATCGTGATCTTGCCGCCGCGGTCAAGCAAGGCACGTTCCGCGAGGACCTCTACTACCGGTTGAATGTATTTCCGATCCGGCTGCCGTCGCTGCGCGAGCGCGGCGACGATGTGGTACGTCTCGCTTCCGTCTTTGCTCAACGGTTCGCCGCAAAGATGGGACGGACGCTTTCTCCGCTGACTGCTGATGATGCTCGTCGGCTTCAGGCCTATCATTGGCCAGGGAACGTACGAGAGCTACAAAACGTGATCGAGCGAGCCGTCATTACGGCAGAGGCCGGCACGCTCAATCTTGATCGAGCCTTACCGGAGCCGCCCTCAGTTCATCGGCCTCCGGCCGACGGATCCGCTTCTCTTCGTGACGCCATTCTTTCAGTCAAGGAATTCGAAGAACTGGAACGGACCAATATCTTGAGAGCTCTTGAGACCGCCAAATGGAAAGTGTCCGGTGAAAATGGCGCTGCCGCATTGCTAGGCCTCAATGCGTCCACACTCTCATCGCGTATGAAAGCGTTGAAGATTCAGAAATCCCGCTGAACCCACATTCCAAGTCATCACTCCTCTTCAGTCCACTGTCATCGTGAGACCTTACGAAACTTCGCGAATCCTCTCGTGAGATTTCGCGAGTTTCTCAGATCTCGCAAGTAGCTCGTTTTCTCTTTTTGGTTCCAACCTGCTGATACTTCGTCAATTCGGTCGTGTCACCATCCTGGCATCAATGCTGCTCCTTCATTGATAACGGCCCTAGAGTATGGCGGTAGATTAGGAGGACACGATGACGCAAGACCGAATGACTCAGCTTCGCAATTTCGCTACTCGATACACAGCCGCTTGGTGCAGCCAGGACGCGGCCAGTGTCTCCAAATTTTTTGCTCCGAGTGGTTCACTGACGATTAATGGAGGTACCCCATCGGTGGGGCGAAGCACGATTACTCAAGCCGCGCAGGGGTTCATGACCGCCTTCCCCGATCTTAAGGTTTATATGGATGATCTGGTCGAGAGACAGGGAAAGATATTCTATCACTGGACCCTCGAAGGCACTCACAGTGAAACAGGTAGGCGCGTGCGCATCAGTGGATTCGAAGCGTGGCGTATCGGTGAAGACGGTTTAATCGCCGACTCACTCGGGAACTTCGACGCTGCTGATCTTGAACGCCAGGTCGAGCGGGCAGTAAGAAGTTAGGGCTATCACGCATTGGAGACTCACATCATGAAGCTCACACAGATCCGTAATGCAACACTCAACGTCGAATATGCCGGCAAAAAGTTTCTGATCGACCCTATGTTGTCAGGCAAGGGCGGCTATCCTGGATTTCCAGGTACGGTCAACAGTCATATCCCCAATCCCACGGTAGACCTCCCCCTGCCGATGAGCGAGATCCTCGCTGTCGATGCCGTGGTCGTCACTCATACCCATCAGGATCACTGGGATGACACCGCCAAAACGGTCATTCCCAAAGACATGCCGATCTTCACCCAAAATGCTAGAGATCAATGGGATATCCAGATGTCATGGTTCCGCAACACGCGGGCGCTTGAGGAACGGAACGAATTTGACGGTATTACTCTGATCAAGACCTGCGGCCAGCATGGCCGAGGTGAGATTCTTGAAGGACTCATGGGAGATATCTTGGGCGATGTTTGCGGTCTTGTCTTCAAACATCCAAGTGAAAAGACGCTCTACATCGCCGGCGATACGGTTTGGTATAAAGGTGTCCAAGAAAATCTTGATCACTACAAACCCGATATCATTGTGCTCAATGGTGGTGATGCCAGAGTTCTTCCTCACGAACCGATCATTATGGGGAAAGAGGATGTATATGAAGTATTTAAGGCCGCTCCTTCAGCAACCCTTATCGTGAGTCATATGGAAGCGGTCAACCACGCCACGCTATCACGGAAAGATCTGAGAACCTTTCTTCTTGAACGAGGAATGACTTCGCGTGTGCTGGTTCCTGAGGACGGCGAAACGTACAGCTTTTGAAGGACTCAATGAATACTCCGCTTGAACATGACTATGCCTCTGGCTGCGACTTGTATGAACGATTCCTCGGATCGGTCCTGTTTGAACCCTACGCTATTGATCTCGCAGGCCGAGTCGCTGACCTCGCAGAAGACTCCGTCCTGGAAATGGCCTGTGGAACCGGCATTCTCACCCAACAGTTGAGAACTCGCTTGAAGTCGTCCGTGACCCTTACGGCGACTGATATCAATCCCGGCATGTTGGACTATGCGCAGAGGAAGCTGAAACACTTGAATGGAATAAACTGGCAACAGGCAGACATTGCGGCCCTGCCGTTTCCCGATGCATCGTTTCATGTTGCGGTGTGTCAGTTCGGACTGATGTTCGTGCCGGACCGGAATCGCGCGTTTGAGGAAATGCACCGCGTCCTTATGGAAGGGGGTCTGCTTGCCGTGAGTGTGTGGGATCGCATGGAGGCTAATCCCTGGGGTGTAGCCGTCCAGGAAACCATTGAGGCGTTGTTTCCGAACAATCCACCGCAGTTTTTTAAAATGCCGTTTAGTTTCCCAGATGCCGACGTCTTAGTGACTTTGCTGAATGCCAATGGTTTCGATCAGATCACAATTCAACCCGTTCCCATGGAATGTCGGAGCAACTCTGCCAGGTCACTCGCAACTGGTATGATTGAAGGTGCACCGATTCTTGCCGAGATTCAGGAGCGCGGCGGTTCCTCTGGCCCCATTGTCGATGCTGTGGCGACAGCTTTGGCACGGTTTGGTGGAGACAGTCCGTTTCACACAACGATGCAAGCGATTGTGGCGACGGCACGAGCGAGTGGGTGACCGCACACAATGCCCATTGGGATTGATATACTGACTCTTCGAACAGGGAGGTTGTATGGACACCAAATTCATGAGCCCAACTCACGCTTTCGTCGTATTCACGCTTCTTCTCGCGCCGGTCGGAACGTATGCGATGTCAGGCATGGACATGCCGCACAGCGGACATGGCACATCGACTGCAGCACTCACAAAAAACATGGGCGAGCCGCTCAACTCATCGGAAGCCGAGATCGAGATGACCTATAGCGCCGACGGGAAGACCGCCATCTTCGTCTCCGGACGCAAAGGGAGCATCCCCTCACCCGGGTTTCCCTACAACTTCGACATCTGGATGGCGCACAATGTGAACGGCGAGTGGCAAGCCCCGATTCATTTGGGGCCGGGCATTGACCCCACCGTGGGACCGAACATCAATACATCCGCCTGGGAGCTGGAGCCGAGCCTTTCCGATGACGGCAATGTGATTTATTTCACACGATACCAACTGGGCAATCTTTCCACCGGCGACCTCTATGTGACGCAGAAAATCAACGGCGTCTGGCAACCGGCCAGAAACTGGAATGATGTCCCGGAACTTCCTCACCTTAATACGACGACCGGCGAAGAACATTGTCCAATCATTGCGTCCGACAGCCTTATTTACTTCAACTACCAGCAGCCTGGAGTGACACAAGACAGCGACGTCTGGAAAGTCGAGAAGAAAGATGGTGTGTGGCAGAAGCCTGAGAGTCTGGGACCACGCCTCAATTCGCCCTACCGGGATCATATGCATTGGACCGGCCTCTCCAAGGACGGGAAGAGCCTTATTATCACCAGCACGCGACCGGACATGGGCTCGCGAGGCGGACATGATATGTGGATTTCCTATCAGAACCCCAAAGGGGAGTGGCAAGAGCCGCTGAACCTTGGTGATACGATCAACACCGCCGGTGAAGATATGTGTTGGACCTTTATGCCGGACGGCAGGACCTTCACGGGTGGTTCAGGCCCCCGTGATTCGTATAACCACGACATTATGTGGGTTCGCAAAGACGATGTCCCGTTGCTGAAGAATTTTGATCCGATCGGGCCACCGCCGAATTTGCTCGCCACCGGCAAAAAGAAATTCAGCGGTGCAAAATAATCGTGGTGACGACGGTTTGATCGCTGAATCATTCGGCAGCTTCGATGCCGCTGACTTCAAACGTCAAATCGAGCATGGGAAAAGTCGTACGTGACTTACTGACTCTGGCAAGCTCCTTTCGTCACTGCGGTGAATCATGCGATCGACAGTTCAGGCAGCCCAATTGCTTCAGTTCTGTTGTTTGCGGGGTTTTGTCTGTTCGGTTGCATGAATTTGGAGGTTTGGAGAAGAACGAGCTGGCAGCGGGAGGTTCGCGAGAACAGGTTGGGCGGCTGTAATTTTCTGATCAACGGCACGAGTCAGCCATCGCCGTGCCTGGCTGATATCTTTTTCTACTCCGCGTCCATAGGCATACATGACGCCAAGGACATACATGGCTTGTCCATTTCCGGTCTCGGCGAGACGATGTAATCCGGGGAAGGCTTTTTTGTACCAACTTACGGATTCAGGGGCTTGGCGTCCTTCTTGCTGTGCGACACGACGTCCGAGGCGATACTGAGCGAAGGGGTCACCTTGCTCGGCGAGATGAGTATCACTCTCTAGATTCACGATAGGTTTTTCTGTTACCCGGCTTACGGCTGGTTTCTCATGATTGGGGAGGGCAGCCTGTGGCTCTGTATGAACTTGGGTTGATTCAGCGTGAGCTGGTGGCGGTTGCTTGACCATAAATGGGGCTTGCGGGTGTTCCGGGTCTAGCTGAGGCACGCTTGGCAAAGGTGATGCCTCGACGGGAACTGTTACCTGTGAGACCTGCGTCAGGTTGACCTCGCTGGGACGAAGGTCTGTTTGCGTTGCAGCTGGTGTTGGAGCACAGTCCTCGGGAGTCGCTTCCCTGCTCGGTTGACCGGACTCAGACCGGCAATCTGTCAGGGTATCAGAGGCAGGAGGTTTTGCCGCGAATGTTGATAGGAGCCAGAGTCCGGCAGCAATCAGGAGTCCTCCTCGTATGAGCCGGCGTCGCAGGATCGTCCGATCACTGGGCGGGACCAGGACTAGCCCGGGGTAGCCTTTTTTGACTGCGGTTGGACCAGACGGGGTGTTTTTCCTGCCGTCGTCTTGCTGATCAGAAAGCTGAAACATGCTTTCGATCTCCATGCCTCTGTTCGTTGTAATGAGATCCCACTTTTCGGGATCGTGTGTTCAGCGTCAGCGCCCCATAGATGGGCGCTTTGAATCCTTGTATAAAATAATAAAATAGCCTCTTGTCCAGGCCAAGTGCAAGCTCTTATAGTAGGCCTATGCCCTGTCGAATCCTCTTTATGTAAGAAGCCATGTGACGATGTCGGCCATTGAGAGCAGTCTCACAATTCTCAGTATGAGCGGCCCGTTTCGTGAGCCGAGAGAGCAGGTCTTTTCCTACGATTACTCCGTTCAACGGTCGACCTGGCCGACGCCGCATGGGGTGCGGGTCAAGATTTCTCTGCCGTATGAACTGGAGGTGTTCAAGGGCGGTCTCCTTGAGGGAGTGACCGGCTCACCCGGCCAGCAGTTGATGATCAGTAATATACTATCGAAGAAAATTGCCGACTGGAAGGTTCAGATTGCAGAAGCCGAAGGGTTCTTTCTTGAACGGCGCGATGTGATGCTCCCCCCGTTCGTAGGGCCGCTGGCCTATCTGTTTCCCAAGCTTGAAGAACGGTTTCACGTTGAACAAGCTACCATCCGAGAAGACGTCAAGCGACGCGTCGGTGTCTAGCTGTTCCTCCCCCTCGTGTGCCTCCCGCCAAGTCATCAAAAAATTCTGCGGTATTGTTTGGAGTGAACGCCGGATTCGTCCGCAAATCCCAGCGACCCGTTGTCTGGGTTGCCGGTATCGTTCAGATCGATCCGGTAGTGGCCGCGGACTTGTTCCATCGCCACCTCGAATGGAACAGCGTTTGGGTAGAGTGTCCCGGGTGCATGGGCCCCTCGCTCAAGGGTACGGATCGTCTCTGCCTCCGCAAATTGTTTGTCCGAAAAGATCAGAATGTCAGCAATGGCATGGTCACCCAGTTTGTGGCCTGGTGTGGTTGCCGGGAGCTGTGTGCCGAGGGAGCCATCCAGGCGTGCCTCTTTCAAGCGTTTCAACAGTGCGACGATCTGGCTATCCGTGGCCTGTTGGGGCACGACCAAGCTTATCGTGTTCATATCGAGGATGGTCGTCTGGACTTTGAACATGACGGGCGCGGCCTCAGGATCTTCGATGACTGAGACATTCGGGCCTTCAGTTCCTGCCGCCTGTTTGTTTCGTGAACTTGGGACAATCAAGGCCACAAACAACCAGAGACCGATGAGGACGCCAAATACGACGACAAGCGGATGGGCACCGGCGCGTTTACCCTCCTCGTATGGCCCCTGGTCCTTATTCATGGAGTGCGATCCCCTGCCTGTGGTGTTGGTGTGACTGGAGGGCTCTGTAACCGGCGTTTGGCTTCGGCCCATAGCTCATCCATCTCAGCGAGTGTCATATCTGACATTTTTCTGCCTGCCTTGGCCGCTTGTGTTTCCACCAGGTGAAACCGATCACTGAACCGATTGGTCGCTCGGCGCAGCGCGTCTTCAGGGTTTGTCTTAAGAAAGCGGGCCAAATTTACCAATGAAAAGAGGACATCGCCGAATTCTGCCTCTATGTCCTCACGGGCGCTCTGGTGTTCGGTTTGCGAGGCAGCAGTGGCTTGTGCCAGTGCCACACGCAGTTCCCCGATTTCTTCCTGTATTTTTCCAAAGACCTGGTCAAGGCCTTCGTCAGTGTGTGGCCAATCGAATCCCACACGGGCCGCTCGTGCTTGAATTTGATAGGCGCGCAGTAATGCCGGCAAGATTTTGGGGACTCCCTCAAGGGCCGATTGGGGTTTGCCATCGGCCGCTCGTTCTGCGCGCTTGATCTCCTCCCATTGGGTCAACACCTGTTCGCTGCTCGACACCCGTGCCTGCTCGCCGTTGAGCGTGAAGACATGCGGATGTCGCCGGATCAGCTTGGTGGCGAGCGTTTCCAGCACATCCTCGATGGAAAATGTTTTGGACTCAGCCGCAATCTGGCTGTGGAACAATACTTGAAGCAGCACGTCTCCGAGTTCTTCTTGAAGCTTTCGTGGATCCCGCTGATCGATGGTCTCCAGGACTTCGTAGGTTTCCTCAAGAAGGTAAGGTTTCAGTGACTCATGAGTCTGTTTGCGGTCCCATGGGCATCC
>NZ_JBUBKD010000055.1:0-73508 GCF_054902215.1 Nitrospira sp. CMX1
CCCCCCCCCCCCCCCCTCCCCCCCCCCCCCCCCCCCCCCCCCCCCCCCCCCCCAGCACGAGTCAGATCGCTGTCTACGGTCTCTACGCGTAGCAGCTCTTACTCTCTTCAACATCCTTCTCTAACGTATTGATGCTGACATGCGGCCATCGGATAAGACCGGGGCAGCAACCGGGTGGCAATCCATCCCGACGTGGGAAAAAATCCAGTATGACCACCTGTAAATACTGCAGGCGGAGTTTCGGGTCTCCATACTTATCCTTCTCCGCCAATTCCTGAATCCAGAAGATAGACTTCATGGCAGCAGCATTGGCCTTCCTCACGATAAAAGGAATATTCGAAATGCCACCCGTTGGATTCGTTGTGTCAACCGTGAGTGTTGTGGTCTTCACAACATTGACACCCTGATTGGCGAGTTCCAATAAAACATGGGTGCGTGTTGGGTCGAAGCCTGGGAATCCTGGAGCAGTGACATTTCCCTTAAATGGACTGTCATGGAATTGTTTATAGGGGCGAAGATAGGGATTACCATCTACATCTTGGGTGACCCCTTCCGGCAACGTATTAAGATGGGGAATACATGATGCCCCAGCATGTTCGCTGCTCTGACCGAGCGCCAGCACTGCGTCCCCATGTGGAATCGTCGCAAGCCTGGCGATATCAAATCCATCGGTGATCTGACTTTTCATATGCAACCACAAGCCTGGTTCATGATGGATGGCCAGACCTGGCTTGCCAGCCAACCCGCCGCTGTCCGGAGAATCGGTGGCCGCAACTTGCTCGATGGTCTGCTGATAATCCAACGTGACGATAAACTGGTCAGTTTGAACGGTTGGGGTGAAGTTCTTATCAACTCCACGATTCGGTACGTTATCATCAACAAAGTCAAATCGAAGCGTTTCGTTATACTGATTGAGCAACAGCCGATAATCCAGCGGGCTCGGCGCCGTTGAAAACGGCAATGCGATCATATTCCATCCACGCCCCTGGCTTTTCCACACGCCAGGAAGTAGTTTTAATGGTCCAAGATTCTTGTCGAACTTTTGAGGCCTGCCATACTTTCGCCAAGGGTAGTGTTTTTTCTCCTCAGACGGAACCGCCATGGCTATATCTCCTTTTTACATAATGTTGAGGGACACATCACCATTCAACAGAGGCACGCGTCCGCACGATAGAAAGAATGAACGGTTGATCAGTCATGAGGCTGACCTCCACCTCCTTTCCTTGACTCAGCCGATCGGCAGGACGCTGTGTCTCAGTCAACAGCAGTTGTTGACAGCACGACTCTTGAGCGCCATAGCACTCCTAAAAAGCAAGCGAGATGCCAGTGAGGTCAGGGAGAGGGTCACACTTGGTGCAATTCGCAATACCCCTTTGCTTTCAGCACCATAGTCCACTTTGAGACGTGTCCCATCGTAGAACGCTCTCTACAAAATCTTCAGACCTGTATCGAATGAGATTCAGCGATGTATCAGATCTGATTCAGATCGAGAACCATACATCCTGCTTTGAGCAGGGCGATGAAACTGCTAACGGGATGGGTTTGATAGACCAGCCAGTTCACCAAATGACGGATGGATAATGGCGGACGTAAAGACCGAGGAGACAAAGGACTGAATGGTCTCTTGAGAGGGCGGATCAAGCAGGATCAGAATGTCAATGTCGGTGGTCGTGCGAGGCTCAACCACCGGCCGATGCATACTGAACATATCGTCGGTCGAACTCGGCGAGAAGCTCAGTCGAAATGCGGACTAGGTCTGCTTCTCCTGTCATGCCCATTCTTTTGCTAAGCGAATCTTGTGCGTCACATCTGCCATGATGCAAGCATGATTCTGCTGTCGGAAAGCGGCAAGTCGTAAGGAGGGTGCCAGGTTTGCGAGTTCAATTCCTCGTCACAGGTTCGCGGACATCCGCGCTCTTTCTCGCTGATCATCCTGTAGGCGCATGGGCAATTCTGACAAAGAAATTGATGGGAGTCTACAAAATGGTCGGAGCGCCAGCTACGGAAGAGTGACAGTTCCGTTACGGCTCCGACTTCTCAGCGTTTGGCGCCGGCTGCTCTTCCGCCAGTTTTTTATGCAGATACTTCTTGCTCATCGTCGTGATGAGAAAAGCCAGGCCGATGGCGATGGGGACGAAGATCGCCGAGGCCAGATTCGCATTGCTCAGCCAACCGAGTTCATACAGCCCCTTGAAGACATATCCTGCCAATCCGGCTAGGTAGTAGGCGATGACGATCACCGACAACCCCTCAACCGTATGCTGGAGGATCACCTGGCTCTTCGTTGTCTCATCGACGCTCTGAAGAAGCGTGAGATTTTGTGATTCCACGATCAAGTCGATACGGGTTCGAATGATGGCGATGATCCCTTCAAATCCACCTCGGAGCGTATCGATCCGGCGCAAGAGCTGTTGATACCCTTCCGCCACCCCGGTAATGCCTCCCAACACGTAGTCGGAGATGGGGCGGTAGGAGGCTGTGGGTTGCTCCGCCAGCGAGGCCAACGTGGCATGCACGATCTTATCGTACGGAATCGAGGCCGACAGTTCGAAGTGCAGCTTGCCGGCCATCCGATTGGTTTTCAGCAAGTCTTGCGTGAGACTGTTCAACCACCGTTGCAACGTCTCCGAATTGGCATGCCCGATATGCCCTGTGATGATTTCTCGTTGCTTGAGGTGCACCTGCTCGAATTTATAGACTTGATCAATCGCGGCAGAGAAGAGCGGCTTCTGCATCAACAAGAGATGATAGTAGGTTTCAATCCGTACGATGGCATCGACGATGTCTTTTAGCCGTGAGTGGTCGCCCTGCAACGGGCCGACGCTCACCCAGTACCGTTCTCGCCCATGATTGTCCGGAGTAAAACTTGTGACGACGACTGCCTGCTCATTAAAGATTCGGCTGCCATACAACACAGGCCCCGGTAACTGCCCTCTCACCTCATCCCGAGAGGGCAGCGCACCCGCCTTCAGAATGATATCCAACCGACAGACGACAGTACCAAGTGGAGCCAACGACACCGGGGCAGCGGGAAACGTCAACGGTCCAAAGGTCACGGCGCTCGTTGTGGACGAAGGCACATGCCAAAACTGGTAGTTGTAGTATTCCGTGTGCGCTTGCCAGATGAGAATGAGCCGATCCCCATTCTCTGCTTCCTTCACGCCATAGCCAAAATTGTCTCGCAGCTCGATCCGTTCCTCGGGAATGTTGAATCGCTCCAGTAGCGATTGAAATTCAGCTCGGCTGGCAGGACGCTCCGTGGGCGGGTCAGACATGCGAAAGGCTTCGTACTGCACATGGGCCGGCGCGCGAAGCCACTCACTGATCGGCTGATGCGGACGTTCGTGCAACTTCCGCAAGAATGCGTCAGAACCCGATTGCGCGATATCCGACTGACTCACGTTGTGTTCCTCCCTGACTCACGACAAACTCACCCCTGCTCGCCCCGTGCCGTCTGTCTCGTGTTGTCCCTGAATCGCTCCCGCGCCGAAACAACCCTTCCGTCACGCGGTGCGGCCCCGGACAAACAACAAGCCGCAAACGATCTGGATCCGCATGACCCTACCATCCGGCACGACCATGTTCAATGATTCGGTGGTTGGCTCAAATATGTGCACCGCACGAGAGGGGTCAGTTGCAGGATGGATCGACCGGCATCTCTGCGTACGGCCGATAGGCTTCGCCCAACGTGCACAAGATGTCTCCCCAGACACGCGTCGGATCCTTTTCGAACACTGCCTGAGGATCGGCAGGAAGAATAATCCATGAGCCGGTTTTCATCTCGCCTTCCAATTGACCAGGTCCCCATCCCGAATAGCCGAGATAGGCTCTGAAGAATTCTTTGGTCTCGGCAGCGGTGAGAATACGTTCAACCATCCCGACATCCCCACCAAGACAGACGCCGTCAAAGACAGGATGAGCATTGTCCGGGAACTGGTCCCCCCGATAGAGCAGCATGACTTGATTGGTTTGTACCGGACCACCGGCATACAGGACATGCCCTGCGCCTTCGATGACTGGAATCTGTGGCAACGCCTCGGAAATCGACATGGCGGTCGGCCGATTCACAATGACACCCAGTGCACCCTCCGGTCCATGTTCGCACAACAACACCACGGTCTGGCGGAAATTTGGGTCTCGCAGGCCTGGCGCGGCGATCAAAAACATCCCTTTCCTAAGTTCCGTACTCATGATCGAAATCCTACCCTGCCCATGCGACTTGCGCAAGCTCCGGGCTTCTCTCAGCAGAATACGCGCGAGGGGTTACAACTTGTACAGGGATGCACGCCGGTCACGAAGCAGATCGTTGTAGCGATTGAGACTCTTATTGCGGGCTTCAGTCGGGTCGATCTCAATGATGGTCAGTTCTTCTTTGTCGCGAGCCGCTCGCTGCGTGATCACGCCTTTCGGTGTGACGATTTCACTCTGGCCGATATAGGTCAAGGGATCCTTCCCACCACGGGCTTCTCGACCGATGCGATTGCACGTCACGGCAAACACTCGGTTTTCAAGGCACCGAACGGGCATCGAATCCGGACAGTTCGGCAACACGAGGTTGGAAGGATGACAAATAATGTCAGCACCCTGAATCGCCAATGTGCGGGCAGCCTCCGGGTAGTACCAATCGAAACAGATCATGACACCGATCTTCGCTGGCCCGATATCCCACACCAGAAATCCAGAATCACCAGGCGCGAAGAACTGGGTTTCCTCGTAAAACAGATGGGTTTTTCGATAACACCCCAGAAACCCCGAAGGCCCAACGACCACAGCGGAGTTATAACACGCTGATCCGGATCGCTCAGGCAGTCCTGCCACAAGATGCATCTTACGGCGTTTTGCGATATCGACCAGCCGACGAACCGTCGGGCCATCCGGAACCGGCTCGGCGAGACGCTGGGCCTCCTCACGAGACACGAATTGATAGCCGGACGCGAACAATTCCGGAAGCACGAGGAGATCGGCATCCGCCTGTTCCAGTTTTGCCGCCACCACATCAAGATTCGCAGCGACTTCACCGAACTGTGGATCAAACTGGTAAAAGCCGACTCGCACCAGACTATCCCTCCAGATAAGAACGGGTAGGGATTCTCTCCCTACCCGCCTCAACTTCCCGCTGTCGGAAGACAGCGCGCATTCCTCGTCGTTACTTCACTTCAGCCAGATGCGTGGCACCGCCCTCAGCGTGCTCCGTGCATGCCTCCGCATGACCGGCTTTGCCATGCTTCACAGCTTCCGTAAGGTGTTTGACCCCTTCGAGTAAATGAGGGTTTTTCCCACCCGCAGCCGTCGCATGCTTCAGCGCTTCTTCTGCATGCTGCACACAAGCATCGGCATGCCCTTCTTTCCCATGCGATGCAGCGCCCCTTGCATGTTCAACCGCTTCCGCCAC
Organism: Nitrospira sp. CMX1; assembly: GCF_054902215.1. Taxonomy (NCBI): domain Bacteria; kingdom Pseudomonadati; phylum Nitrospirota; class Nitrospiria; order Nitrospirales; family Nitrospiraceae; genus Nitrospira; species Nitrospira sp. CMX1. The sequence goes on from NZ_JBUBKD010000055.1 coordinate 5,393, forward strand.
ATGCTTGTCGCCAGCCAGTGCCACACCGTTCACCAACGGCGCCCCCAGCAACAGACCGCACCCAAACACCATCAACGCACTCCCAAGAACTCTTCTCATCATGGCTGCCTCCTTGATGGGTGAAGATTCACAGTTCAAAATACTGCTACGTCCCATGAATTCACCTTACACAGCGTGTCTCACGACTGTCAAGAATGTTGGGGGGCTGAGGAAAATCCAAGAATTTTCTGCAGCGCCTGCAAGTCCTTTTCGACTGGAGCGGCGAAGTCCCGGCTCCATTCCCACCACGACCCCGGGTAATTGCTGACCTTCGGATACCCTACCAGCTTGAGAATAAAGTAGAGCCAGGCCGACCGTACTCCTCCGGTGCAGTAGCAAATCACCTCCTGATCAGGTCGAACGCCCTTCGCCTCCAGCATTTCCTTGATGATGGTGACATCTTTGATCGTGGCATCCTTATTCAAGAAGCCGTTCCATGCCAAATGAATGGCTGATGGAATATGCCCGGGCCGTGGGATCCCCGACACTTCTTTTCCGAGGTATTCTTCAACACTCCTCGCATCCAACACCGCCGTCTGAGGATGCGGCATCTTCACGATCGTTTTCAGATCGTCTTTCACCATCATCAAGGCTTGCACTGGTCGAGCAGTAAAGTTCCCCATCGTTGAGGACACCGGCCCATGTTCGAAGGGCCGCTTCTCTGCCGTCCACTTCACCCACCCCCCATCCAGGATACGCAAGCGTGGGTGCCCCAGATATTCCAACATCCAAAACATCCGCCCTTCATCGCCCCAATTGTCGAACGGGTTCGAATAGATCACGACGTCACTGTCGTGATTGATCCCGAGACGACGAAGGATCTGCTCAATCCGGCCGAGATCTGGATTCAGCAACCCCTTCACGACGGCCTTGGGGTCACTGTACTCATGCCACGTTGAGTGAACGGCTCCCGGAATATGGCCGCCGAATTCATAGGCCGCTCTACCGCGCACGTCGATCACGACCAGCCCAGGCTTCCCCGACTGTGCTTGGAGTGTCTCAGTATCGATCAAGAATGGATGGTTCACGATGTCTTTCCTTTACGATCCAATCGCGCCTAATTCACGCACTCAATAGTGCCTGGATATGGGCATCCACGGAGTGGGCTAATGCAGTAAGGTTGTAGCCGCCTTCGAGCGAAGACAGAATGCGGCCCTTGGCGTGGCGCTGAGCGATCCCAGCGACAATGTTTGTCAGATCCCTGTATCCGGCCTCCGTTAGCCCCATACCGGCCAACGGATCGTCTTTATGAGCATCAAATCCCGCGGAGATGATCACAAACTCCGGCTTGAACTGATCGGCTGCAGGTACAAGCGATTGGAGGAAGATTGCGTGGTACTCCTCATCCCCCTCCCCGGCCTCCATCGGGGCATTGATGGTCAATCCTTCCCCGGCTCCCTTGCCTCGCTCGGTTCCGCGACCGGTACCGGGATAGTGCGGATACTGATGCGTGCTGAAAAAAAGGATAGAAGGATTCTCCTCAAAACTGTGCTGCGTCCCGTTGCCATGATGCACATCCCAATCCACGATCAGCACCCTGGCAAGCCCGTATTTCTTTTGAACATAGCGCGCGGCAATCGCCACATTATTAAAAAGGCAGAACCCCATTGCACGCCCGGCTTCGGCATGGTGCCCGGGAGGTCGGACGGCGCAGAAGACATGATCCACTTGATGGGCCATGATGGCGTCAACCGCTGCCAATGCGCCGCCTGCCGCTAAGTAAGCAGCCTGCAATGAGCCAGGTGACATCAAGGTATCAGGATCGAGCGAAACACGGCCCTCCGTGGGTGCATGCCGATTGAGCGACGCCACATAGTTCGGCGAATGGACCTGGGTGATCCATTCATCTTCGGCTCGTCGCGGCTCGATGCGCGTCAGGTGAGCGTCAGTGCCACTCTCCCCTAACCGTTGCATGATGGCACGAAGCCTGTTGGGTGATTCCGGATGTCCCGGACCCATGTCATGCTCAAGATATGCAGGGTGATAGACGAGGCCAGTTTTGCCCATGACAACGTCGCAAAACATGAAATGCAGAGGAGTTTCGGGTTACGGGTTTCTGGTATCGATAACCCGAAACCTTCAACTCTGAGCTCGATCACCTGTCAGATTAGCATGCAAGAAAGTTCATAGACAATGCACCAGCGGCGCTGCTATCGTCCTCACATGGAGGAAACCCATGCCGAATCCCAGAATTGAACCGCTCAAGAAAGTGCTTGCCATCGATCCGAACGACGATGTGGCCTGGTTTGGATTGGGGAAAGCCTATATGGACGATGGGAATTTTGAAGAAGCAGCCAAAGCCTTGCGGCAATGTGTCACCGTCAAACCCACCTATTCCGCCGCCTATTATGGACTGGCTCAATCTCTCCAGCGACTCGGCCGTCTGGACGAATGCCGAGCCGTCTGCGCCACCGGCATCGACGTCTCAACCAAGAACGGTGATGCCATGGTGACGAAAAATCTTGAAGCACTGAAGCAGTCACTTCCTTCGTGAAATCTGATAAACCATCCCCCTCCTCCCTTTCACCTGCCTGCTGAGCCACGGGTGATAATACCCGCCCGCAAGAGCCTATTGCTCGACAGGGCAGCTGGGCCTGCGTAGAATGATGGCGGTGAGGAGACGGTTGCGTCTCGCTTCTCACACGAGAAGGCCATGAAAACCATCAATGACATTCGCGAAATTGTTCGTCAACACCGTGATATTCTTGCCGACAAATATGGGGTGAGTGTCGTGGGGTTATTTGGTTCATATGCCAGACAGGAACAGCGCCCAGACAGCGATATCGACTTACTGGCCGACATTCTACGCCCTATCAGTCTGTTCGAATTGGTTGGGGCCGAGCTGTATCTCGGAGAGGTGCTCGAGACGAAGGTAGATTTGGTCCCTCGTCGAGATGTACGCGACGAACTAAAGTCCTCGATTCTGGAGAGCACCGTGGCCCTATGACCAGGCACGTGGCACTATATATCGGGCAAGAACAACGGGGTCTGACCCCTTAAGCTTCTTCACGGTTTTTGAGATACTCGATCGCGTCCTGGAGTGCATCATTCAGGGCTCCATCGCCCCGTTTGGTTTTTGCGCTGTACCAGCAGGGCTTGAGTGATGGGAACGTGAGGAGCGCATCATCCACCGGAAGGCGATGGACGTCTTGCTCCGGTCGGTCACAGCGAGCCTGGACGACAATGACCGGGCAGTCCTTGCGGCCCAGCGTGCGCACGTATTCCAACCAGTAGGGGAGCGGATAGTTGCGGAACCAGATGCCATCGGCGGACTGCTCGCCCGTGGTTTCGAAATCCGGGTGCCACGCGATGAGGAAGACCGCACTGGTCTTCATGAACAGCGTGTGGGCACCGTGATAGATGTCTTGCCCGCCAAAGTCCCAGATGTTCAGGATCTCTTCGTTCGTCGAGTCGGCCCACGGTTCTGCAGTCACGTTAATGCCGTGTGTAGACACCACGGTGTCATCGTACGGAAGTCCACGCAAGCGTCGACAAATCTGGGTCTTGCCGACTCGACCATTCCCCAGGACGACCAACTTGACCTCGCGGATCTCTTCGCTGCCACTCTCCACATCAACCAGGTGGGCTCGCAATTCTTCGAGACAGCTTGAAAATAGATCGGCCGAAAGTACCTCAGTCGGGATCCCAGGAATGGTCGTTTCATGGAGAACGAGCTTTTGTAGGTTCTCCCGAAAAAGTAACCGTCGTGGAAAATCTTTGAGATGACAGTCGTCCCCAATGAATCTCTGCAAACTCGGGATGCTGATGAGAGGGCTGAGGTCAGTGACTTGAGTGCCCGCGCAGTTCAGCTGCTGTAAGGCGGTGCAGGCCTGAAGCGGGCTGAGGTCGGTAATAGGATTGCCGGCTAGCGACAGCATCAGAAGGGAAGGCAACGCGCCAAACGTGCTTGGTAATACGCCTAGGCTATTGGAGCTATTGCTATCGCCATTGCATGACTCTTGATATTTTCCGTCCTTGTCCAGATACCAACTGCCAAGATTCAATTCTCGTAAATGGGTGAGTTCGAACAGCTCTGTAGGAACTTCTGTGAGTTCCAGGTTGCCGAGGTCAAGGAAGCCGGTTTGTTTCTCACGCTCCTCGGCGATCAGCTCTCGAGCGATCTGCATGCCGTCCATGTCTGTCACGCTATGGCTCAGGAAATACGCAGGTGCACCTAATGTGCCTGAACCGGAAGGTACCGATGAAGCGAGGAAGCTGTCAATGCCGCGAGGCCGATTACGGAAGTGGACTCACCACGCTGGTCGCGTAGAGTCATCCATCAGAGCGTCAGCCTGATCGCGTCTTCTTGTGGTTCACTCAATGCTGCTGCGGCACTGGGATTCTGAATCAACAGCCGCACCCGTGGCTGAGTCTTCTGGTGTCGTGGACGCTCTACCAATTCGACATTCGCCAATCTGGTTCCGGCTTTCGACGGCAAGGGTTCCACATCCCACAACGAGATCAACACGGCACTCACGGTCGAGATTTTGGTGAGTAAAACCGTGACCACCCCGGCAAGGGCTTTGAGGTCTAACCAAATCGGTTCAGGCCGAGAGGGCTTGTCACCCTGGAGGTCTGCCCGTGGGATCGAGATCCCGAGGATAACCGGATCACAGTAGTCAGCCAATTGTTTGGCCTTCTGGCGAATACGCGCGAGAATCCGGTGGGTGAGGATCACCCCTCGATCTTCCTCCTCACCGGCTATCTCATCCAGGTCAAGCCCGCGAAGCGGCAACCGTTGCCGTTCCGCCGATCCCACCATCGTGGTGACTTCCACGAAGAACCGTTCACCTCCAACGCGGCACTCAAGATCGGCTGTGCGGGCTTGGGATTCCGGCAAGAACGTGACGTGGGCCCCGGTGCGAATTAACTGGGTGGCAAGTGCTAGCTCGGCGAGCGCGGATTCCCTCACCCCGTAATCATAGTGTGTGAGACGGCGGACAAGTCGGCTCAGGCGCAGATGGCTCGATTGGTCCGCGCAATGCCGATGGAGGGAAGACCACTGCTCATGGAGACTGCACGACAGTCCTTGTTCCTCCCGCCTCCACGCGGGTATTTGCGCCGGATACTCACCGTGAAGGTGTGCAACCAACCTGAATGTCTTTCGCGGACGAAATCTCGCCATCGCTCATACCGGCGCCGAATCTTCGTCATCGTTGGGCGACAAGCCGAGTGACTGCGGCCGACGCTGCGCCACCTCTTCGTACAGATCGTCCAACCACCGGCCGGCACAACCCAACACCTCACGGACCAGCGGTTCAGGCTGACCGGTTCGCCTGATCGTCCATTGCGATACATACTCCAAGAGCGTCTCCCGGTCGAACTGCCGGCTGGCCTGCGTGGCCAACGTCACAAGTTCACCCAGTCCGATATGCAAGATCTCGGCGACCATGTCCTTCCCATAAGAAGTACTGGCCGTCACATATTGAATGGCGCGATTGATTTCTTGTTCTGTCATGGCGACGACACCAAAAACCTGTCACATTCTCGGCATCTCCGTCAATGCAGTCAGTCGGATTCCGCCTGCGGCCTCACATTTTTCTCTTCTCCTGAAGGGAACCGATGATATGATCGGCCTTTATTCGATTACGCATCAAGGAGTACCCAATGGCCGGAACGCCCACGACGCAACGTGCGACCAGACGAAGCCGATCGACATTTCCCGACCGATGGGACCTGACCCAGCTGGTCAACGATCCCGTGACCGATATCGACGCGCAGCTCGCCGAGCTGGAGTCAAAGGTTGCAAAGATGGAAGCCGCACGATCAACGCTGGCCCCCTCTATGTCCAGCCAAGATCTTCTCAGGCTGCTCCGGCTCAGCGAGGCAATCGCGCAGGGCGCATCGCGCCTCGGGGCCTATGCGTATCTGCGGTTTTCCGAAAACACCAAAAATGCCGACACCCGTTCGTTGAAGACCCGGGTGGAGGAGCAGCTGACAGGTCTGACGAATCGGCTGCTGTTCTTCGAACTTTGGTGGCAAAGTGTAGATGACGTCAATGCTGCACGCCTGATGACCGACACAGGCGACCTGCGTTATCACTTGGAGACCATCCGGCGCTTCAAGCCGCACACTCTATCGGAACCGGAAGAAAAGATCCTCAACCTCAAAAACGTCACCGGCCGAAGCGCCGTCCACACCCTCTATGATGTTGTAACGAACGGATTCACCTTCACCATGACCGTCGGCGGAAAGAAAAAGACGGTTAATCGGGAAGAGCTGATGACCTACGTGCGAAACCCGAAGGCCGCCGTACGTCAGGCCGCCTATCAAGAGCTCTATCGCGTCTTTGCCACCCAGCGTGATTTGCTGGGCGAGATCTACAAAGCACTCGTGAACGATCTGAAATCCGAAAACCTCGGGCTCCGCCGTTTTCCTTCTCCCATCGCCAGTCGCAACCTCAGCAACGACGTACCAGACCAGGCCGTCGATGTCCTGCTGGCGTCCTGCGCCAAGAACGCCGATATCTTTCAGACCTATTTCAGATTGAAAGCCAAGATCTGCAAGATCAAGTCGATGAGCCGATACCATCTCTACGCCCCGCACCGGACAGAAACCAAAAAGTACAAGTACGCTGACGCCGTCACGATGGTGCTCGCCGCCTATCGGGGCTTTTCGCCTCACCTGGCTGAGTTAGCCGAGCAGGTCTTCCGCGATCGACACATCGACGCCCCGACACGCCCCGGCAAACTAGGCGGCGCCTATTGCTACAGTATCGTTCCTGGCATGACCCCCTATGTCATGCTGAACTACACAGGGGAAGCCAGAGACATTGCGACCATGGCGCACGAACTCGGTCATGCCGTCCATGGCATGCTGGCCAAAGACCACTCCACCTTCACCTTCCATTCAACCCTGCCGTTGGCGGAAACTGCATCCGTCTTCGGAGAGCGCATCCTCTCCGACGCCCTCATGTCCCAGGAACGGAACAAGTCTGTTCAGCAAGGCCTTCTGTTGGGCCAATTGGACGACATCTATGCCACCGTGCTACGGCAAGCCTATTTCGTTCGGTTTGAAAAGCTAGCGCATCAGATGGTCGCGGAGGGCGCTACGGCCGATCAATTAGCGAAGACCTATGGGCAGGAACTTCGGCAACAGTTCGGCAAGGCCGTGACAGTACCGGAGGAATTTCACTGGGAGTGGCTGACCATTCCCCATATTTTCGCCAGCCCGTTCTATTGCTACGCCTACAGTTTTGGAAACTTGCTCGTGTTGGCGCTGTACCGTATGTACAAGGAACAGGGAACCTCTTTTGTGCCCAAGTATTTGGATCTTCTTGCCACGGGCGGCTCGCAGTCGCCAGAACAGATCCTCGCCACCGTCGGCGTCGATATGACCTCCGAAGCCTTCTGGCAATCAGGGTTCGATACGATCCGGGAGATGGTGGAACAGCTGGAAGAAACGATGTAAATCGCCGAACGACTGGTTATTGAAACCGGCTCATGCGTCAGCAAGGGGAGGGTGATGCCACCTGTGAAGAGACATCATGTCATCCTCTCTCAAATCCCGCCATTCACCCGGTCGGAGATCACCGAGACGCACTGCGCCAATGGCGATGCGCACCAGCCGCAAGGTGGGATGACCTACCGCCGCCGTCATGCGACGCACTTGACGATTCATTCCCTCATGAATCGTGATCTCCAGCCAGGCCGTTGGAACATTTTTCCGAAACCTGATAGGCACCGGCCGCTCGGGTAGCGACGGCTCCTCAATCAAGATCCTCACCTTCGCCGGCCTCGTTCGCCTCCCGCCAAGTACCACCCCCTGGCAGAGTTGTGCCATTGCACGTACATCTGGAATCCGTTCAACCTGCACCAGATACACTTTCGGCAGTTTATGCTGTGGGTCGGTAATCCGATGGGCGAGGGTGCCATCCGAGGTCAAGATCAATAGTCCCTCGCTGTCCTGGTCAAGACGCCCTGCCGCATAGACATCGGGTACGGTGACATAGTCCGCCAATGTCGGTCTTCCTTCCGGATCGGTAAAACAGGGCAACACCCCGTAGGGCTTATTAAATGCGATGGTCCGTAGAGACATGCCCCCTCAAATCCTACCGTGATCCATTCACCCTACGTGTTTCAAGTCTCCGTCAAACAAGGGGAAAGTCTTGATCCCGCCAAGCCTCGGGACAACGTTCCGTATGGGTTGACAGAACGTCTACCTTCTGGCATACTGAGAATGCTTCTCATAATCGTCGAAGGGAGAATTCCATGTACATGTGCTTGTGCAAAGGAATCACCGAGTCAGAGGTCAGAGCCGCGGGGCGGGACGGAGTTGTGATGCCCAGTCAACTCAAGGCCAAGTTTGACCTCAAGTGTCACGGCTGTTGCGGACGCTGCGCCAAGAACATCCATGAATTTGTCGAGGTCGCAAGTCAGGGGGCCGCGGCCTCCTGCCCTAGACGATAGAGCTGTCTTTTTCCTGAAACCTTGCTGAGACGTTCACAACCCAGCGCGCAGCGTTCCCTCACCGGATCAGACCCATCCGATCGTTTCGTCATCACTGTCCATGTAACGTTTCTATGCGAGGACACACTTATTTGGAGGAGGCTCTACTGATCAATATGGCCACGTCCGCGACTCGCTGCCCGAGAGCCCTCGCATCGGCCAGTTCCTTTTTGTCAATTCCCGGGCTATCGCCTTCTGTTGTAGCAGATGCTCCGAACGCACCCCCGCCGCTCACCACGATCATCTGATTACCCAGCATCGCGGCAAGAATCGTCAGCATCGTCACTTCCTTGCCGCTGGAGACCTGCCCTCCGGTCGCAAAGGCCGCACCGACTTTGTTCTTCATTTTGAAGTCAGGAAACACGCCAAACTTGAACTGCCAATTATCGAAGAACGTTTTAACCTCTCCGGACATGTTGGACCAATAGACCGGAGACCCGACGATCACTGCGTCGGAAGTGAATAGGTCTTCCGCCGTCACGAGGCCTACACGCTTCATCACTACCAGAGCGTTCGGCACAGACTTGGCTCCCTCGACGACCGCCTCGGCCATCCGCTCCGTATTGCCGGAAAGAGAGTGATAGGTCACAAGAATCTTCACGCCCGGCAAATCCTCGTCCGCCCAGGACCGCACGGCACAGCCAGTAGATAGGATCACCGACATGAGGACGACAGCGAAAAAAGACAGCGGGAAGTTTGAGGAGGGTCGTTGCGTACGGGGTGTCACCACGGGGTGATAGTCCAGATAGAACAAAGCCAGAGGATTAGTGTCGGAACGTCTCTTCCTCCATATGCTCTTCAACCGAGACTTCTGTCAGCGTCCCTCGGTAGGTACAACGGTGACATCGAATCCGCCACTCTTCAATCCATTTCTCCTGGACGTAGGACTGGCGACAGCCAGGACAGACGAACACGCCTTTTTTGTACAACACCCGCCGCTTCTCTTGCATGGGCTCCTCGCTTGATTCGGTTGGAGAATCGCACAGGACGCGACAGAATTGCAACATAACGCTGTCTCTCGTCATTACCACGAAGGCCGCCTCCTTGACTGGAGATGATCTCGATCATTAGGATGCGCGGATGCGACACACACTCTCGATGTGGCTTTTTCCCTATATCGTGCTCACTGGAGGATTGCTCGCCAGCGATGTGCAGACAGCTCGCGCCACGGGATCTGATCTTATCTCCATTCAAACGCCTTCGGGAGTCACGATCAAGGCCGAAGTCGCCGATACGCCGCTCAAGCGTTCGGTTGGCCTCATGTATCGAGATCATCTCAAGAAGGACCACGGCATGCTATTTTTCTTCGGTCAGCCCCAGGCCTGGAACTTCTGGATGAAGAACACCAAGATGGCACTGGATCTCATCTGGATTGACGAAAAAAAACGTGTGACGCATATCGAACGCAATGTGCCGATTTGCACGAAGAGTGATGATTCCTGTCCGCAGTATCGCCCAAACACTGATGACGCGCTGTACGTCCTTGAGATCGCAGGAGGAACCGTTGACGGGTACAAGATCGAGAAAGGGTCTAAGTTGCAGTTCGGCCAACCGTAGTGTTGGGTCGCAAATCGGTTGCGAGGAAAGCCCGTCCGGCAAGGTCTCCCCCGCCTGAAAAAACGAATCGTACATCGCTTCCCAGGTTCTCCTCTGGATCGAATCCCACAGGAAACTGGACGATCGTTCGACGACCAGACTTACAGTGCTTCTCAGCGCATATCCAGTCTGATCAGTGCTGCCAGGATCGAACCCGTCGTGCCGTAATGACACCATCGATCCGCTCAATAGTTTTCAGCACGCGATTCAGATGAGCCGTGTCAGCGATCTCCACAATAAAATCCAACTCAGCCTTACGGTCTTCTCGCGTGATGATTTCGGCACGGCTGATATTCGCCTTGCATTCGGCGATCGCCGAAGAGACATTCGCCAGCACACCGGTCTTATCTTCGGCAATGACGGCAACTTTGACGGCATGGAGACTGGGAGCAGCCGTATCCCATTCCACCTCCACCAACCGAGCGCGGTCGTAATCCAATGCCTCCAGATTCGGACAATCAACGGAGTGGATCGTCAGTCCTCTTCCTCGCGTGATGTAGCCTAAGATTCGATCGCCGGGAACGGGATTACAACAGCGGGACAACTGCATCAGCAAATCACGCCCACCTTTGACCTGAACCCCCGGTTCCTCCCCTCGACCACTCGATACCCTCTGGGGTGTTGCCGGTTCGTGCGAAACCGGCGTTGTCTCGGATGCCGGGGCAACCAGCCGATTGACAATTTGCGCGGTCGCAATATGCCCAAATCCAACGGCGATCGTCAGTTCGTCGGTCGTTTCGTACCCCTCCTGTTTGGCGACCTCCGCCAACTCGCTCGATTTCAACACTTGAGCAGGAGCCAATCCATGCCGCCGTAACTCTGTCTCCAGCAATCGCCGCCCGATCTCCAAACTTCGCTTCTGCTCCTCGGCCTTAATCCAATGTTTGATTTTTGTCTTGGCTCGTGATGTGCGGACAAACTTGAGCCAATCCTTATGCGGCGTCTGATTCGGCGAGGTCAGGATTTCGATCGTATCGCCGCTCTCCAGCTCGTATTTGAGCGGCACGATCTTGCCGTTCACCTTCGCTCCCACGCAATGATCACCGACCTCAGTATGGATCGCATAGGCAAAATCAATCGGTGTCGAGTCTTTCGGTAACTCTTTAACCGTCCCTTTGGGGGTGAAGACATACACGACGTCATGGAATAGTTCGAGTTTGACCGAATCCATGAACTGACGATTGTCCGGCAGATCGCTTTGCCATTCGATAAACTGCCTCAGCCATCCAAAGGCCTTACTGTCCTTATCCTGAACACGCCCCTGCTCCTTATACTTCCAATGCGCCGCAATCCCGTATTCCGCCACTCGATGCATTTCTTCCGTTCGAATCTGGAACTCGACATGCTCGCCTTTGGGTCCCACCACAGTGGTGTGGAGCGACTGATACAGATTCGACTTTGGAATGGCGATGTAGTCCTTGAAACGACCGGGAAGCGGGCGCCACAGCGAGTGGATCACCCCGAGCATGGCGTAGCAGTTCATCTTCGTGTCAGTAATGATCCGCAAGGCGGTGAGATCGTAGACCTCTTCAAAGGAGATCGACTGTTTGTTCATCTTTTGATAGACGCCGTAGAGATGCTTCGGTCTACCATAGACCGCGCCAGAGAGGCCGTGTTCTGCCAAGGCGTTCTCCACCAGCTCCCGCACCTCTTGAATGTACTGTTGGCGATCTTCATCACGCTTCGCGACCCGCACCCGTAACATCTCATATACATCCGGCTTCAGATGTTTGAGGCAGAGATCTTCCAATTCGTTCTTCACCCATCCGACCCCGATCCGATTGGCCAAGGGAGCATAGATCTCCAGGGTCTCCTGCGCGATCTCAAGTCGCTTCTTCTCGCTGAGATGCTCGAGGGTGCGCATATTGTGCAGTCGATCGGCGAGCTTAATGATCACCACGCGGATATCGTCCGCCATCGACAGCACCATTTTCCGAAAGTTCTCGGCCTGCTTCTCCTCGGAACTCTTGAACGTAATCTTCCCGATCTTTGTGACCCCATCGACAAGATGTACGACATCCTTGCCGAACTCTCGTTCCAACTCGCCGGCCGTCGCAACCGTATCCTCCAGGGTATCGTGCAGCAACCCGGCGACAATCGCCGTCACATCGGTTTTCAGTGAGGTCAGCACACCGGCCACGGCGATGGGATGTTTGACATAGGGCTCTCCGGAACGACGAACTTGTCCTTCATGCGCCTTCGCAGAAAATTCGTAGGCTTTGCGCACCATCTCGAGATCAGCATCAGGCTGATAGGATTGCACTCGCTCCAGCAGTTGATCGATGTTCGTCACCGTTTCGTACTTCATCAGTTACTCGATTCCTGCCGCCCGTATGTCTCGAATGCGCAATTGGATTCGATCGTAGCCGTTCCAGTGATTGAGTTCCGGCGTAAATGCGACGTCGATCGGTGTATTGATTGACAATCCCTGCTCCTCCAGGGACGGCATCCCAAATCCGATGCTATCAAACGGCACTGATCCTCCCTGCCGGACCGTCATCTTCAAATGCTTATCCCCCACGACGCGGGCTTGTAAGACATTCAATCCTCTTACGGCAAAAGTCGGTTCTGGATTGCCCGCGCCGAATGGATGCAGAGTCCCAATCTCTCGGATCAGTTTGAGCGTGACCTCGTCCAGCCGCAGTTCAGAGTCGAGGTGCAACATCGGCACACTGTGCGTACTCCGCATCCAGGCTTCCGCCGTGGCAGCAAAGCGTTCGGCAAACTCGGGTACTCGCTCCTCCTTGAGTGTCACCCCCGCTGCACTGGGATGGCCTCCGAACGCAATCAGTACATCCCGGCAGCCGGCCAATGCCTGATACAGATCGAAACCCGGCACCGTCCTCGCCGAACCTTTTCCGATACCGTCTTCATTGACGGCGATGACGATCGTCGGACGATGAAAACGTTCCATGATACGGGCAGCCACAATACCGACGACCCCAAGATGCCATCCCCGCGCATATAACACGATCCCACCAGGCAATTCCCTCGACTCGACTTGAGCCAATGCCTCGTCGAGTATCGTCGCCTCAAGGTCCCGGCGCCTATGATTCAGCTGATCCAGCTCCTCAGCCAACCTTTGCGCTTCCTGCTCAGAGTCCGTCGTTAACAGCCTGACCCCTTTGATCGCCCCATCCAACCGCCCTGCGGCATTGAGCCGAGGGGCGAGCTTAAACGCGATCGTATCCGCCGCACAGTCACGAGTCACGCCGGCGACCTGCTTCAAGGCCCGCAGCCCACAGCGTGCACCGCGCGAAATCTGAACCAGGCCTTCGCGAACAAATAGTCGGTTTTCATCCTGTAGTGGAACGACGTCGGCGATCGTCGCCAGCGCCACCAAATCCAACAGTGACTCTACACGCACCGTCCCAGAGCCGTATTTCGTCTCATACGCCTGCACGACTTTATACGCGAGACCACCGGAGCAGAGTCCATGAAACGGATACCGTGCATCCGGCCGATGGGGGTTCATCACCGCCAACGCCGGTACCATCGCCAGATCGCTCTGATGGTGATCCGTCACGATGACATCCATCCCCAGTTGACTGGCGAGAGCAATCTCACGATGCGACGTCGTCCCGCAATCCGACGTCACTAATAGCGTAGTGCCGTCCTGCGCCAGGGTTCGAACCGCCTGCTCATTCAGCCCATATCCTTCGCGCAACCGATGCGGGACGTAGGCTCGGACCTGTGCCCCAAGGCCACGAAAAAACGATACGTACACACTCGTCGCGGACATGCCGTCCACATCATAGTCGCCATAAAAGCAGACACGCTCCTGCCGCTGCATGGCTTGATGCAAACGATCAACGGCTCGCTCGATGTCGGGGATCAAGAAGGGATCATGCGTTCGGAGTGGAGACATCCAGGCCACCGCCTGGTCGACATTCATCACACCCCGGTTGAGCAACAACGAGGCGGTTGCGGAAGAAATTGATAAGGCCTGCGAGAGACGGCCCCGTTGGATTGGGTCGACCTGCCGAAAGACCCAGAGCTTAGACTTCACCGCTGCCTCCTTATTAAACTGGGCCTGGGCATCACTCAGGATATGATACTCAGAGAAACGTGCCTGACTCTAATAAGTCGCTTCTTCTTTGTCAAACAACGACAGGAGGGAAACACCGACGGGGTACACAGAAGAGGAAACCAGAGAGACGTGAAGAGAATCGATCGCCTACTCGCCTCCTTTTTGCACGTAGTTCTTCACAAATTCCTCCGCGTTCTTTTCAAGGACATCGTCGATTTCATCAACCAGCTTATCGATATCTTCTTTCAGCTTCTTCCCGGTCTCCACCACCTTCGGATTGGCTTTAACCTCTTCTTTACCTTGTGGTTCTCGTCTCGGCTCTTGCTTTCGTTCCTGCTTTTCCATTCGAGCACCTCCTGTCGGCCAGGTAAATCCTCGCGATCAGCCCGCAACCGCCGGTCATATGTTCACCATACTCTAGGGAACAGAAACCCGTCAAGGCAAGGGGGAGAAACGAAAAAGCGCCGTGCCCGGATCGGACACGGCGCTTCATCATTGGAATCAGGATGAGATCGGAACGAGCCTAACCCGCGATGAGCGACACAATGAGCAATGCCACGATATTGATGACTTTGATCATCGGGTTCACTGCCGGTCCAGCCGTGTCCTTATAGGGATCGCCGACCGTATCACCGGTCACCGCCGCTTTGTGCGTATCGGTACCTTTTAGACCTTGCTCTTCGATAAACTTCTTTGCATTGTCCCAGGCGCCGCCGCCACTCGTCATAGAAATCGCGACAAACAAACCGGTCACGATACTGCCGACCAACACCCCACCAAGTGCCTGTGGCCCAAGTACCAGACCGATGACCACCGGGGACGCCACCGGAATCAAGCCCGGGATCATCATCTTCTGGATCGCCGCCTGCGTCACAATATCGACACAGGTGCCGTACTCCGGCTTACCCGTCCCTTCCATAATTCCCTTGATCGTTCTAAATTGACGCCGCACCTCTTCTACGATCAACCCGCCCGCTTCACCGACGGCCCTCATACACAGTGAGCCAAAGATGAACGGCAACATGCCGCCGAGGAACAACCCGACCAACACTTTTGGATTGGAGAGATCGAATGCCGCCAGCGCTGGATTATGCGCAGCAACTTCGCGCGAGTATTCGGCAAAGAGGACAACTGCCGCCAACCCTGCGGACCCGATGGCATAGCCCTTGGTGACTGCCTTGGTCGTATTACCCACGGCATCCAATGGATCGGTAATGTCTCGAACTTCCTTGCCCAAATGAGACATTTCGGCGATACCGCCGGCATTGTCTGTGATCGGACCAAAGGCATCGATCGCCACCACGATCCCGGCCATCGAGAGCATGGCCACAGCCGCCACGGCCACACCATACAGACCACCCGACTCGGCACCGCCACAGATCCAGTAGCTGCCAAGAATCGCCATGGAAATCACCACGACCGGAGCCGCCGTCGATTGCATGCCTACGGCCAAACCGGCGATGATGTTCGTTGCATGGCCGGTTTCGCTTGCTTTCGAAATGTACTGCACCGGCTCATACTCTTTTGAGGTGTAGTAATCAGTGATGAACACCAGCGCCAGCGTCACACCCAGGCCGAGCAATGAGGCGATGTAGTAGCTGAATCCACCGACTCCACCAACACCCCCCATAATCATGAACGTAAACGGGAGAAACGCCACTGCGGCAATCCCCCCGGCTACAAACAATCCTTTGTATAGAGCGGGCATAATTTCGCCGCCCGGAGCGACCTTGACGAAAAGAACCCCTGCAATCGTCGCAAAGATCGTAATCCCCCCCAACGCGAGCGGATACAGAATAGGTGCCGTCACACCCTTGAACATCGTAAAGGCCAGGACCATCGCCGCAACCGTCGTGACCGCATAGGTTTCAAAGAGATCCGCCGCCATACCGGCACAATCACCGACATTGTCACCCACGTTATCCGCGATGACCGCTGGATTACGCGGATCGTCCTCAGGGATCCCCGCCTCCACTTTTCCGACTAAGTCTGCCCCGACGTCCGCGGCCTTTGTATAAATTCCGCCGCCGACCCGTGCGAACACGGAGATCAAGCTCCCCCCGAACCCGAGGCTGAGCAACGCATGGATGGCTTTTTCCTGACCGGCCATCGATTCAGCGATCGAATAAAATCCGGTAATAGCCAGCAGTCCAAGACCGATCAACAGAAGACCTGTCACCGCGCCACCACGAAAGGCCACGACCAAAGCCGCGTTCATTCCGTTATGGGCAGCTTGCGCCGTCCGCACGTTGGCCCGAACCGCGATGATCATGCCCACATAGCCGGCAATCGCCGACGCACCCGCGCCGACCAAGAACCCTGTCGCCGTGAGCAGACCAAACTTATCCGAGACCACGCCGGCGAGGGCCAACACCACGAACAATCCCGCCGCGACATAACCAACGGTCTTATACTGCCGATTCATGTAGGCACTGGCGCCTTCCTGAATGGCCTTTGCAATTTCCTGCATCTTCGCATTACCGGCATCGAGCTTGAACACCCACATCGCCAGGTACAACCCATAGCCAATGCCTGCCACGGCCGCGATGAGGGCAAATGTGATAATCGCTGAGTCACTCACGGGAAACCCTCCTACTGGTTAAACGAATTCCTGATGTCACACGGCTCTCCGTGGCTTCAACCCATCCTAAAGTACATGCGCGAGTGGGTAAATCCTAAGGTGGGCAGTGTCGAATTCGAAGCGAGCCACCCGAAAAGCTGGGCTATTCTATAGAGTCCCACAGGTGGGATCAAGACCAAATGCGGCCTACTTGCAAACACCTCCCCAGCCTGGTTCATACTGGTACACATCGAATTGGATGTGCCATCCCTGACTGGCACAGTGGTCTCCCCTTACAATAATGGAGCGAAAGGGGAGCTGCCGGGTGGAGGAGCACAGATCCAGACTATCTCCATAGGGAACAATGGGTTACAAATGAGATCCTTCATCATTCAGATGATCCAGTTCATGTGCTTGGCCGTCCTCATCACGGCCTGCAGCAGCGAAAGCACCACAAGAAATCCTGCCTCCGCTCTGATCAGTCTCAAGCTCCAAACGGTGACGAGCGACCTAAGTGCCCCCGTTTTCTTGACCGCACCCTCTGGGGATGCCGATCGCCTGTTTGTTGTGGAACAAGGAGGGACGATCAAGGTTCTCGAGAGGATGACCGGCACCACGCTGGGGACGTTTCTGACCTTGACGGAGATCACCAGCGGAGGAGAACAAGGATTACTGGGGCTCGCCTTTGATCCTCACTACAACACCAACGGCCGATTCTATGTCTACTATACAGACAGTAGTGGCGCGATCACCATCGCTCGCTTTGTGACCTCGGCAACGAATCCAAATATCGCTGATCCGGCTTCGCAAGCCATCCTCGTCTCTATTCCCCATCCGACCTTTCGCAACCACAACGGAGGGATGTTGGCGTTCGGACCGGATGGCTGTCTGTATGCAGGAATCGGTGATGGTGGCAGTGCAGGGGACCCGAACAATCATGCACAAACTCTCACAAGCCGACTGGGGAAACTCCTCCGAATCGATCCAGCGACTGGAACGGTCTGCACCAGTGGAACGCTGAACCCATTTGTCTCGGGCAACGGTCATCCGCTCGTGTGGAGCTACGGGCTACGGAATCCCTGGCGATTTTCGTTTGATGGCGATGATCTCTACATCGGCGATGTCGGCCAAGGTGCCCGAGAGGAGATCAATATATCGACAGGTCCTCACGCGGGACGCGGGCTGAACTACGGCTGGCGACTCATGGAAGGGTCGGCTTGTTTCAATCCTACGTCGAACTGCGATCCTGGCACCCTCACCCCCCCGATCGTTGAATACACCCACGACAAGGGAGCCTGCTCCGTCATCGGCGGATACGTGTATCGTGGCCAGGCCATACCAGCCATCCACGGGACATACTTCTACGGGGATTTCTGTGCCGGTTTTGTCCGCAGTTTCCGTTTCAGGAACGGCGCCGCTACCGAGCAACAAAACTGGCCACTCCTCGTCACTCCCTCCATCTCAAGTTTCGGCCAAGACGGCCTGGGAGAACTCTACCTAACCACTCTGAGAGGGACGGTGTTTCGGATTGTCCGGGATTAGAGCCCTTCTCGTGAGCGCGTAACCGGACAACACGCTGGCTGGTTTACGACTCCTGCTGACTTTGCTATAGTTCGCCAACCTGATCACTATGGGACTTGAACCGAACTATATCGTGATTGACGGGCAGACCTTCTCACAAGCGAAACTCGCCCTGGATAATCACGTCTACAAAAACTGTCAGATCGACGACTGCGATCTCTACTACAGCGGCGGACAATATGAGCTGCTCGACACCCATATCACCAACTCTCGCCTGATCCTAAACCATCCCGCGAAAGGCATTTACAACGCCTTACAGATCTTCAAGATGAAGTCCCCGGGCTCCCGTATCGTCTTCGAGTGATCGTTTCCTCCATGCCCTACACCTACGACTACACCAGCGCCGCTCCCGGCAACGAGCGCACGTCCGCACGTTATTGGCGCGCCATGAAAATGGCCTTGACCCGCTGTATGCGAGACAAGACATTCCGATTCAATGGCCGCGAGTACGAGTACCTATACCATCCCTATAATCGAACGTGGAAAAACGAGCGTGGGGTCGAAATCCCCATTTTCCGTGAACTCCTGCTCCAGCACGAAGGCAAGCGGGTGCTCGAAGTGGGCAACGTCTTGTCGCATTACTTTTCCATTCAGCATGAGGTCGTCGACAAATACGAGGTCAGCCCCGGCGTGATGAACCAGGATATCATCAACCTGGTCCCTCAACAGCCATACGATTTAATCGTGAGCATCTCGACACTGGAACATGTCGGATGGGATGAACAACCAAGGGAACCAGCCAAATTGCTCCAGGTGCTTGCGCACCTGCGATCGACCTGCCTGGCTCCGTGCGGTCAGATCGTGGCAAGCCTCCCGATCGGATACAACCACTATTTTGACGGTTTACTGAATAGCGGGAGAAGTCCGTTCTCGACCCAGCTCTTCCTGAAACGCATTTCCAAACAAAACTACTGGATCGAGTCAGATTGGGAGCAATGCCGCGACGTGCCCTACGGCCGGTTCGTCGCCCATGCCATTGTGATCGGGACGATTCAATAGTCGCCACGCGACAGCTCCTGCCCTCAGATCATGATCCTCCCTGTTCGGCTGACTCAGCACATACCAGACTGACCAATCCGATTTGGTTATAGGTGGACACCATGCATACAGCAACAGCTCGTCGAATGCCTTTTCGATCGCTGCGCCTATTCCTGACAGAGACGATATTCTCCCAACAGCGAGGCGGCTCATTCCCTCACGGCATGTTCACCGGTCTGCCAACCCGCAGTCTCATCGATCGAAACATCCTTTAGAAGAGGGACAGATCTTCCGATAAGGAAATGACAGCCGGCAGGCACTCCTGCCATGGGTATACTGCCGAATCGATTGGCACACGGTCGAATATGCTCGCAATATCAAGGACACCAGATAGATGAAACGCGTGGTTGTGTACGAACTCCTGCCCGATATGGTCCTTGCACGACCAATCACCAATGCCAACGGACTCCCCATTGTGGCAGCAGGAACGATCTTGGACGCGGCCTTGATCGAACGGCTCCAACAAATGGGATTACCATCGGTGTATGTGGTGGGCGATGCCCTGGACTCCGGCGGAAAAACTTTGGCTGAACTAGAAGCCGAACTCGATTATCGGTTCCGACGTGTCGCACATGATCCCCTTCAGCAACTCATCCTCCGAACACTCCGCACACACTTACACGCGACCCATGGAATGGCCACGAACATCGAGAAACCGGAGGCTGCATGACGCTCTTCACCCCGACCGACCTGCGCAACCGGATTGAGCAGGTGGGAGACCTCCCCACGCTGCCCCATGTCGTGCAACGGCTGGCCACGATGATCGGTTCTCCCACCGTGTCGGCTGAAGAGATCGGTACCATCATCGAGAAGGATCAGGTGCTGGCCGCAAAAGTCCTTCGACTGGCGAATTCCCCATTTTATGGGTTTCCTTCGAGAATCGGCTCCGTCTCGCACGCCGTGATCGTGCTGGGGTTTAACGTCGTGAAGGGGCTGACGCTTTGCGCCTCAGCCCTGACCATCATGAAAGACGCCGGCATGGATCAGCTGTGGCGCCATTCGCTCGGCGTCGCCATCACCGCCAAGCTCCTCGCAACCAGACTGGACATCAAGAACTCCGAAGAGCTGTTCGTCTCCGGCCTACTCCATGACATTGGAAAGGTCGTGCTTTACGTAAAATGGCCCGACGTGGGAAACAGCATCAAAGACGCCATGAAAACTCGTACTGATCACTCGCACTTCGACATCGAGCAGGAACTGACTGGCCTCTCGCATGCCGAGATCGGCGGCTACCTGGCGAGCGCATGGCATTTACCGGTGACACTTCGCGAACCGATCCTCTACCACCACAACCCCATGCAAGCCAAGGACGCCACACTGCAAACGGCCATCGTCCATGTAGCGGATATCTTGGTCAAGGGACTCGCCTGTGGCAACCCCGGAGATGATCTCATCCCACCGCTGTCCAAGCCAGCTTGGGACCAAGTTGGGCTGGATGAACAGAGTCTGGCGGAATACATCGACAAGGCTTCGCAAGAATTTCTGACCATTGACGACTACCTATGAACCACGCCAGTGCCGACCGGCGAATTCTGTTGCTGCACAATGAACTGACCTCAACCCCAGCTCTGGTCTCAGCCCTGGGAAAAGCCGGTTACCAGGTAGTGGAAGGCCATCTGCCCGAGCTCGCGCTGCATGAACTCGTCCACGATCCCCCCTGTCTCGTCCTCGCCGCGGAAGGATCCGGGGGCCATTCCGTGGAAACCCTCACACGAAATCTGAAGCTCGATGCCTTCCTCGGGCGTTTGCCGCTCATCGTCTTCGTCCGAGACAGTCGGCTCAACGATATCGATTGGGGTACCTTGGGCGTGGACGACTTCATCACGGTCCCCTATCGCACCGAAGATGTCGTGCATCGCATCCGCCTCTGCCTCAGCCGACTGACTCGATCACTCGACGCAAATCCCCTCACTCGGCTGCCGGGCAACACCACCATCCTCTGTGAAACTACTGCTCGAATCCAGGGCCAGCAGCCCTTCGCGCTCGCGTACCTCGACATCGACAATTTCAAGTCGTTCAACGACCGTTACGGCTATGGACGGGGAGACGAAGTGCTGATTGTGGCCTGCCGCATCCTCACGACGGTCGTCGGCGAGTTGGCCGGCTCGGAAGGATTTGTCGGCCATGTCGGCGGCGACGACTTTGTCTTCATGAGCCGACCGGACACCATCGACGCAATTTGCGAGACCATCATCAAGCGGTTTGACTTGGTGATCCCGGACTTCTACGACCGTGAAGATCGCCTGAAAGGCTACATCGACTCCGTGGACCGTCGAGGCAACAAAGAACAGTTCCCCATCATGAGCCTGTCGATCGCCGTCGTCACCAATGAGCGAAGTCCCATTGCCCATCCCGGTGATGTCAGCAAGCTTGCCTCCGAGCTTAAGAAACAAGCCAAGACGATGAAAGACAGCGTTTATGTGAAGGACCAACGCGGCCAGGCTATCGAAGCCTTTTCCACGACGACTGCTTACACCACACAGCTGCCCACCGAGCGATAACACCTTCGTCGAGTTCGCCTCTACGTCACCCGAGCGATATAGCTGCCGTGATCACGACCAATTTGCACGTTCTGAACATCCTTCCAATTCTGGCCTGGCAGAGCCCTCCTGTAGGATCGACCTCACAAAAGTCGTGAGAGACAATGTCTAGGTCAATGACCGGCCATAGAGATATCCGACCTCGTACACTCCCTGCCTTACATACAGGTGCCTTCGAGGATATACCCGCTCGAAGGAGTCTTCGAGATGGGCGGCCCCTCTATTTCTTCGAATTGGCCTCTCAGTTATGTTCGTGGCGCTGAAGGGGATCATCCCAGCGAAGATTCGGGAAGCGAGCGAAGTCACGATCTGTGGAGCAGAGGGTCAACCCATGCTCGATCGCTAACGCCGCCAGATGCGCATCTGGCACCAAGTTAGAGCGAGGAATAGTACTGAGTAAGGAACCCAAGATGTCACGATGGCGCTCTGTGGGCTGGGGAATCCAAGCGACTGGACAGGCAAGCCATTCTTCAACCTGATTCCAGGCATTCGGGATTGATTCCGGTCGTTCAAAGATACGTGGGTTCGATACCAGCCGTACAAAACCAAGCATCGTCGGCCACGGCAAACCCACTGGGGTCGGTCCGTTCAGATGTCCATCAAGCCAAACGCGCGCAGCCTGATGCTGGGGTAGAGAGGCCACATGGGCGTAGACGAGAATGTTCGCATCGAGCAGAATCATCGGAAGGCTTCGTCTTCCGCCGTAGCTAACACCTCTTCCACATCGTCCAGGCTGCCGACAAGACAACGCCCCAACGAGACGCTCTGGGTCCGGAATGGCTTCTTAGGTCGCGCTGGGGGCACTAAGAGATCTTTAAGCCCCTGGCGCATTGCATCGTTGACGACCGTCTTGAAACTGGCTTTGCGGATTTTCTGGGCCCGTTTTAAGAGCGCAGCCACATCGCTATCAAGACTCAAGGTAGTTCTCATGCATCAAAGCATAATATAGATGATGTTTTGATGTCAATGAACCAATAAGATGGTCCCGTGCGAGCATGAGGGAGAGTCGCTGGCCAACGTGTGTCGTAAAGTGCCACGTTGACACGGGGCCTTTTAAGCACCGCGGGTGAATTGTAGAATCAGGGCTGTCCAAACGGAATGCACGAAGCAAGATTTGAACCCACCGTTGCTGTGAGCACGCTTACTCCAGAGATCAAGACGCGAGCCAATGCCATGAAAGAGCGCTCTCTACGGTAAGGGCCAGCTATATAGGTATCCGACCCAATATTACAGGCCAATTCTTACAGCCGACCGTCGGCTCGCATCGGAAGCCCGGAGGTTGGGAGTGTCAACCAAACTGCTCACTGTGAGGCGTGTGGAGTAACCCGCAACCGAGTCAGGTTGATGCACTCTTCATCGACTCTGTGGACCATTGAGGCGATAAAGAGCAGTTCCCCATTATGAGTCTCTCGATCGCTGCCGTCGCCAACGAGCGAGTTTCCATTGCCCACCCCAGCAACGTCAGCAAGATTGTCTTAGAGATCAAGAAACGAACTAAAGCCATGAAAAGCAGTGTCCAGTTAAGGACGAGCCACAACATCACTTGCAGGGATCTGCACCAAGACTCCAACGAGACTATTTGAAGCCGTCTCGGATTCCTTTGGCAATACCGGCGCCGAGCCACGAACCGACCACGCCAATGTCGACGGTTATACCAGCAAACCCACCAACGCTGAGTTTTTCACTTTGTGGAGGCGCAGCGGTGCTCGCCACAACTTGACCATCCTGGAAGCCTCCGTCGAGGTGGTTCACCTTCGATATATGGGCACCGGCGACGATGTCCACACCTTGGATAATGTCGAAGCTCAGCCCGGCATAAAAGTTTTTCAGCGGGCTGTCGACCATATTGATGCCGACGATAGGAGCGACTATTTTTGTGATAGCTCTCCATTTTGGACAAAGACCATCATGCTGCCATTCCTTTTTGGCTGCCCCCCAGCCCGATTCGAGAATGTCTCGTTCAGTCAAATGAACCTTGAGAAAAACCGGAAAGTTAACAGGGGAGTCATTCTTCCGGCTCGACGTAATAACATATTGCCCATTGACATTAGTGATTGTCGAAAATGTTTGGTTACTAGCAGCCAAAGAGGAATAGACGGGACCGGCGATGATTCGGAACCGATACAGATCGCGGACAATAAGTTCATCATCGATGACAGAAGGTTTTGAAGAGGCACCGGTGTCTTTAGGATTGGGGGTAGATGGCATAGGCGCGTTTCCTGGCTTTTCTGATCCGGAAGAAGGTGGCGGAGCGCTCACTCCTGCATTTGTTCGTGTGGGAGGTGGTCCCCCGCCTGGTTTCCCCATCTTCTCGGAGGTGTTTTCGAGTAGAGCCGCAAGGTTTTTGAGGGTAGTGTTGAGATGGGCTCGTACTTTGGTATCAGTATCTGTATCAGAAGGGAACTTATTGGATAGCTCTTCGGATTTTTCCAGACCGGAGAGAAGGTCACTGAGATTCAAAGCTTGAGGTGTACCTGGTGTTCCAGAGTCTTTATCAATCGTGGGGGCAATCGAGATTTGATAGCCGATCTTAGTGCCACCCTTCAGCAATGTATGCAAATCGCAAAGCCAGATGGTTTTCTTATCCACTAGCTCCAAGAACGGTATTGGGTTCTTGGCATCGATGATGCTTTGGAAGGGTCTCATCTATTTTAGCAAGCTTCTCATCTCTTGACTTTTTGGTCTCCTTATTACCATCTAATTGAGCTTTCAACTCTAACGAAAGGTTAACAAGTATCTGTCTATCCTTAGTGAGTACATCGGTAATAGCCAGCCGTAGTTCATCGAAGGTAGTTTTACCAGGAAAGAGCTTCGATAGATTTTCCAGGGTGTCTTTACTTGGGAATTTCGTCAACAAGTCATGGAGGCAGTGAGGTGTTTTTGGGCATCTTGGAGACCATCATTGAGTTCGGTGAGGCGACTGAGCGGGGGGGGGCTGAGTTCAAGACCGTTTCCCTCTGCGGAGATGGAAGCAGGTTTTTTCTCCTGCCTAGGACTTGTTGGCGGCACGATCGCGGCATCTGTCGCCGTAAAAGCATTCTCCGTCAGCTTGCATACTAATGGGTTTTGGCCAAGCACCAAAACACGGGCGTTATCACGTTTGGTAGCAATGGGTTTATTGTAATGTAGGGCATTTGCAAGATTAGGGAACTTGTTCGATCCTTTGGCCGTGCAATCAGGGTCATTCGTGAACTCCAGCTTGCCGTACTCCTTCGCAAGACATTTGGCCGCATGCTGAAGATCCTCTTGGGTAACTGCCTCAGTGTCTTGTTGGATGCTCTGGAGATACCCGATATATTCGTAGTACGGAGTGAACACCTTGGCATCATCTTTTGATGCATCTGTCCACTTATTAAGTCGGTCGTTGACCCATTTCTCGTTGATGCGTTGGTCGTAGACTAACCAATAGTCCTTGCAAAAGCAGAGGTACTGAGAAACCAACTGAGCGTGAGAGCGATGGCCATAATGCAAACATGCATAAGCTTCTCCTTTAGTGGATGCTCACTACTAAATGATAATGCTCAAGTTGCTTGCCAGGCTCGACACATTGATTGACTGTGAAGTCGTAAATAGCTGCTCGGGCCAGACATGCATTATGCATTCCATGTCACATCCCCCTCATCCGCTAACTCTGACAAGCCTTGGCAAAACGAAGCAAATAGCGGTCGAGCGAGACCAAGTCAGTGCTGTAGATTGTCTCGCTGGTGTTTCGGTGATGCTGGAAACCACCCTTGCCGTCACGCATCACTAGACTTTCGACTTACCCCCCCATACACCCTTCTCACACATCGCCAATAGATCCGGGGAGGATCTGATTCGTTACCATTTCTCTGAACCTTCCCACCTTTCCCATTCAAAGACCGGGACGATAGCGTCCAGTACGCATTCGCATGATTCCTCTTTTGAATAAGCCAGAACGGCCCAACCTTATAGGCCCGTAGAGCTTAATCGTCAATAGATACGTACGTACCTATTAACGGTGGCCTGCCCACTGCTATCCACTCCTCAGCAAAGAACGGGCCGCAAAAAAATTGTGAGAATGGCCTCAATTTGGAAAGATTGCGCTGCTGTTCACGAAGTAAGGGACTCTGAAGGTGAATCTTTTTCGATTCAGTGAATCGAAAAGGATTCAATGCGCCTATAGATAGGTAGTTCAGCAGTCGAACAGACAATAAGAGCCCGATGCTGGGTCGATGAATACCAGGGAAACGTCTGGCTGCAGTGGAGGGTGTCGGGAAACAGTTTTGAGCGTCTCCAGTGGATTAATCAATGGCTTGCGCAGGGCTGATCCAGGCGGCGGGTTGATCGCATTATGTCCTGCGATCGACAAGAAATTCTCGACTCCCTTGGTACCTTGTCTTCGTTCCATCGACGAGAACCCTCATCCTTACCAACCCAATACATGGGGCGACGCTTCAGATTCATCACTGCAAGCACTCTCACCCGATCTGACTTGATAGTATAGAGGAGCGCGTAGGGAAACCGGAGAAGGAGTCGGCGACGAATGGTCTCAGTAATCAACGGAGCAGCTTCTGGAAAATTCGCGATGGCTTGTGTGCAATGCTCAACTTCATCAAGAAACGCCGTTCCAAGACCAGGACTTTCTGACTCGTAATACTGGGCGGCTTCGTTCAATTCACGGCTGGCCAATCGATGGTACGAGACGTGCTCCATTCACTTCAGCTTGGCTCTCGCTTCACGGAACACGTCCTTCGCAGAAACGACGGACTCTGGTTGAACATCCATCTCCGCTGATCTGCGCTGAGCCTCTTCAGCCCAGAGCCTAGCATTTTCCTCTTCAGACAGATTTTCCAAGCTCGCCAACAATTTTCCAGCCAAGCGGGCTCGGGACTTTAGATCGAGCTTTAGCGCCTCGGCTTCAAGTTCGGTGATACTCATGGACGCATTTTACTCCAAACCAGCTTATTGAGCCAACGATATCATCCAGGAATCCAACTGGTACATCATTCGCTCGGCTTCGCTCATACTTCTCACGACAGAAATCACTCGCACTTCTGCAGCAACGTCCCGAGGCATTTGAGCGTCCCCAGTGGGTTCATCAACGGCTTGCGCAAGACTGACCCAGGCGGGGGATTGATCGCATTGCGCCCGGCGGTCGACAGGAAATTCTCGATGCCCTTGGTACCATTCTTCGCCCCATCGACGAGGGACGTGATGACCCGCCCCATTCCAAGGTCATGCTCGAATTCAATTCCAGCAACATGCACTTTGATCGCATCCGGCTTGCCGCAATCCGTGGCAGATGGAAAGGTCTCGTCCTTGTTGACCAAGGCCGCGATCTCTTTGACTCGGTCTTCGGTGTCAACGTCATCCCCCTCACTCCACGAGGCCGATGTTGAAAACTCAGCCCGGAAGCCGTTCGCATCAGCGAGGAACTGTGTCGGTGCATAGGTGATCGCCGCAAACGGTTTGGGCGCTGTGACGGTGACCCCCTTGATCCCTCGAAGCACCTGATCCGCCTTCATCATTTTGGGGAGACCCATCAACGCAGGAATGAGGCTGGGCTTTCCTCCTCCGATGAGTTGACTCACGGTCACGCCAAGAGCTAGACCTCCATCATCCATCACCGTGATGGGGAATTTTGAACAGTCGAGCTGATTCGCAATGACCAAAACCGGTACTCCCCGATAGGTGCGGAGTGCAAACGACAGCGTGCCGGCGAGGACAGGGGACGCAGTCCCTTCCAGCGTCGCGCGCTTGCCGACGCCTCCGCCGATCAAGGGATCGAAGTGGACATACATGATGGTGTTGGCCTCAATATCAATCGAAGCGGAATAGGTCAAACCCTTTTCGCTCCACGCCGAGGTGACCTGCTTGAGCATCACAGCTCCCCAGGCTGCATCACGGCTATCCAACTCGACCGAAAGCCCACCGTCTCCGAGCAGATTGTCCCGCCATTGCTTCTCAAACAGCTTCCCTCGGGATCTGGTTGATTGAAACGACACGGTGCGCTCATCGCTGGACCGTTCATTGAACTGCGTCGTGAGTTTCTCAAGCAGTGGCTTCCTGACGATGACCGCTGAATCACCGGCCGTGAAGGCCAGCCCGACTGCAGCAGCACGAATGGCATAAGTCAGCCGTCCAATTTCAGACTCAAGCTGTTCCGTCGGCACCTGAGCAACGGGTTTGGGCACATAGGGAGTCTTGTCACTGTACCGTGCAAAAATCCAGAACCCCGAGTCGGTCATCAGAAACTGTGAGTACCTCGCCACAACCGACATCTCGAACTTTGGACTAGCATAGACAACCTTGATCTGGAACCCCTTTTCCTCATCCTTCAGCACTTCAGTTCCCGAAAGACCCAACACAAGCTTGTCCAGCTTCGCCGTGGGCACTTTCACCACTAGGTCCTTTTCAATCTGGTCGATCATTCGGTTCCTGAGGTAGTCACGCACCGCCGCGATATTTTGGAACCGCAGGGAATACCAGGAGAGATCTGGATGGAGGTCTCTCACTTTTACCCGAAATGCAAGTTGGTCTTCCGGTGTACCGATATCCAGCTCGGGTGGCAAGAACAAGAGATCACCCGTCATCCTTGCGTCGAATTGGAGATGATTCGTGGGACTGGCAACGGAGACCTGAAGCTCCAGTTCACTGCGGCCGGCCCTACTGACCAGTTCAATGTCTTCTATTCTGACAGATAGATCTTCAAGACCCTCAGATGGCTGGTCGGGGGTGATGACAAGCCCCTTGAGCAGCGACAGCAACTTGCTCATGCCTCGATTCGAGATCCCAATCCCGAGATCAGCCGCAGCATGCCCACCGCCCTGCTGCTGAAGCTGGTCTTGCAACGCCAGACTCTCATACACTGCCTGCTGATGGTCGACGATCAGTTGACCTTCCCGGTCGGAACCACAGCCGGATAGCACCATTACCCACAGGACTACTAGCAACGCATACCTACGTCTCATAGCCATTCTCAATATGGTGGTGATCGTTTCACCGAACGCAATGAGGACTCAGTTCTTATTCAATCATGGCAAATACTTGGAGCCGCACATTCATAGCGAGGGTCAATAAGGAGAGTCAATGCTCAATTCAGCATTTCCTAGGCGGAAGCTCTGAGAAGCACTATAGGGGTGGAGTCAGATTGACAGCAATGCCCAGACGCACCTTACAGAAGGTTCGTTGAACAGGTCATCCGGATGACCTTTCTCCAGAATCTTATTTTCACAAGACCTTGTTTCGGATCTCTGCTTTGGCGGTTTCCCAATCGACAAATTGAGATTGACCATCAGTGAGTCGTTGGCGGCGCTCATCAAGGACGTCTTTGTGCCAGGCGGGGGACTCAATGTCTTCCGGAGTACGAGCAAGGTCTTCCCACAGGGCCTCCATCGCAGTAAGTTTCTCATGGAGGCTCATGGCTTTGAGTGGAAGGTTGAAAGACATGGGTTTAGTATACCTCAGCGCCGAACAGATTCAAATCCATCTGGTTTCACGCCTTGCCTTTTGCGCCTCACAGCTACCTCACAGCTATCTTCCAACAGGCACATTCTCTGTCCGCTTGACGATCTCGATGGGCTGAAAAACCGGATCTTGTGAGCCCTGGGATGATTCAGCTTCGACACGTTGGAGGAATGAGGCGGGGCCATTCACCGGACCGTAATTAAGCCCAACTTCGACATCAAAGGTCTTGGTATCTTTGGGCGTTGCGAAAGTAAAGGTTTCCTCTCTCGTCTCTTCCGGCTTCAAGATCGTATCCTCAGCCACTTTGACAGCTTCAAAATCGAAGATCGTGGGTTGCCCCTGCGCGTCCTGGTACGTCCGACCATAGACTCGCTTGTCCGAAAACACTGTCTTGAGGTTTTTGCCCTTGACCTCCAGATTCAACACCACCGAAGCCCAGGCCGGATGGGTCGCTGGCAAGTTGTGTGGAACCAGGCTCTGTACCTTGACCGTCACCGTTGTTTTGTCGCCATCGACTTTCGTCTGCACTGCTAACTTCGCCGCCTCCTGGCGAAGCTTGCCGAGACGCCCTGGGAAACTATGGTTGGCGATGGTCCGCTTCTTTTCCCCATTGGCCGATTCGCCTACTTGTTGCGGCATGTGGCAGGTCTGACATTCTTTGCCGGACTTCACGGCCCGACTCTGGTCCCAATTCCCTAGCAAATCGTTGGCCTTCCCGAGATTCGTCGCTGACGGTACCGACTGATGACAGTTCAAGCAGAGATCGGACTTCTGGAACAGACTCGATTCCATTGACTGATGGGCCAGATTCTGTACAAAGTCTTTGTAGGGACCATAGAGCGTTTTCCCGCCAACCTCATATTTCGGCTCAGGAGGTTGCTTCGCGCGGTCCACGTGCTTGATCAAATGGCACTGGCTGCAGGCCACGCCGTCCAAAGAGGGATCGCCCCCTTTCGCTTGATCCACAAACAATTGCGCCTGTTCCGGAAACTCCCGAACGTGCGGTGCATGGCATCGAAAACACAATCCCTGATCCTTTCCACCTGGAGACTTCAGATAGGCATCCAAGGCGGTACGGAACGTGGGAGAATGAATGGACTTTGCCAACGGGGACGTTTCCCACTCTTCATACACCCGTTCGTGGCAGCGTTTACATTTATTGGAATGGGGAAAGGTCTTCTCGATTAACGACTGATTTGCCGTACTCTGTGCCAACACAGATATGGGGGCGCCATTAAAGAACACCATGGCACAAGCCAGCACGACGAGACCGACTGCGCTTGTGGTATCTAATCGTTTCACACCCGCTGCTTTTATCAAAGTCACGTCAAAATCCTCCGTCACGCTTCGACCGGCCTGTCCTGAGTGTATCGAAGGGTTCAGGGTATACGGATAGGTTCCTAGACTCCTTCTCTTTCTCCGTTCGTGCTGAACTCGCCGAAGCACGGTCATGGAGTATTGAACTAACTTCTAGGAAAGTGATTTGACACGATACGTCAGAAAATGTCGCTGAGTATATTCTTGAATAATCTTCTTGGCCTCTTCCCGTTCGTTCTCCGTCTGCAAGGAGGCAAGATACTTACCCTGTAAGCCTGATTCCGGCATCGGAATCAGCGCATAGGTGAGCATTACCTCAACCGAGGTAGCGACGGTCCCATTCGGAAGCGTAAGGGCGAAGGGCACCTTCCTCGTATTCCCACCCTTAATGAAGGGATCCGGAATCGGGCCACGAAGAAGCTGGTCATAGGATAATCCAAACTGCCGTGTCTCCTCTGCCAAGGTCTGCCCTTTCCCATCCCTCGCCGTCACGGTCAAGAAGAACTGCTTCAGCACCGGATCTCCGTCGGGAAAGATATGCGGCAGACTGCCGATCTTCACAAGACTTCTTCCTTCCACGGTCGTGCCGGTCTTCGTCACCTCCACATCAATTCGAGGCATCCATTCCGCCTGCACGTTCCTGTTTTTGAGCATCGTTCCAGCGGCGACGACACCTCGAAACCAGTGGCGGCCGATGGCTCGAGTCATAGCACCACGTCGTGACGTTGAACTCCCAGTTGAAGGCTCCATATGGCAATCCTGACAAATGGTACCTTCGAGTATTTCACCTGGAAGATTCTTCTGCGTGACATCTTTCACTTTATCGAAGTGACAGGATACGCAAAAACTGGCTTCTCGAAACTGCGTCGACTGCACGGCAGGATGGACGAGATTCTCTTCCGGATTGGCATAGGGGCCGTAGAGAGTTCGGCCGGGCTGCAGAGTAAACGTCGGCGGCGAAGCTGCACTCTTGTCCATCCCCGCCATTAAATGACACGCCGCACAGCCGATCCCTTCCACCCCTGACTTTCCCTTCAGGACCTGTCCCACGACCTTCTCAGCATGTTCAGGAAACACAGTCACGGCAGGTGCATGACACGACAAACATCGTCGTTGCTCATCCACTGTCGGATTCGTCTCTTTCCAGAGACCGAGAACCGTTCGAAAGACCGGTGATGTCAACGAGGTCCCGTGCAAGAGCGCTGCATCCACACGGCCAAACGTCTTCAAATCCGGTGTCTGCTCTCTGGCGCCTTTCCACTCTTCATAGTGCCGCTCATGGCACTGCTTGCAGTCTTCTGAACGGATGAAGACCTTTTCAATTTCCGTTACCCAATCCGGTGACGACTGCTCGCTGGTCCCTTGCGCCAACACCTGGCCGTCATGCCACACACTCAACAGACTGAACAGCATAACAAGCGATAGGAGGCAACCTACCGCAATGACTCCTCCTACTCGCGCCCACTTGCCTTTTCCGCTTGCCTTATCCCTCACGCCTACCCTTCACTCCCCACACAGCAAAGCTAATCTCGCTTGCACCCGACAAAGTGAAAATTCACTCCCCATCCTACTGGATCGCCAGGATCTGCCGGCTCATAGGTTCCAACGGTAAAGTTGCACTCCTTCATTGCCTTCTTGATGGCTCGGCCGAAATCTCCCATGTTTCTGATCTCTTGCTTATTAATCTCCTTGATGACGGACCGAACTTTAATACCGGCATAGTCTGCACGGGAGTTGCCGATGACCTCGAAGACCGCAACCCCCTGCGGCTTTTGAAGATTGAGCTCCTTCTGAATCGCTTCATCGACGGCGCCGACGATGATCCCGAATTCCTCACCGAGCCGAGCCGCTTCTTCCTCTGTCATCCCATCAGATTGCGCCTCAGTCTCTGGAATCCAGACCGCAGCGAAGAGGACCAAGCCCAACAACACCACACCCAGCATTCCCCCATTCACTAATCGTTCCTCCGAACCTCGTGCAACTCTTCCTTCTTGCAGGGTGGCCAAACAGGCTGTCCAGCAAGGCCGCAGGGAGTCCGGCAACTGAGGCGTACCTTCTGTGGTACGTCGCAAGGAGACGGACGACTGAGAACAAAGTTGGCGGCCTTTTTCACCATCCTGCTACAGCCCTGCTACCGGATCGATGCGCAGCTGAAACCAGGGCGCCACCGCTTTTTGGCCGTTCCGTTCCTTATTTTCTCCATTCCAGACAGAAAATGACACAGTTTGGATGCGTCCAGGAATGAGTGTCGCTTCGTTCTCCTGTTCCTCGCTGAGCAGTGGACGGCGCATCATGACGTGCCATACTCCATCTTTCCAAAATGCTTGCCCCTGCACGCGTCCCTGTTTATCTTTCGTCGTCAACGTACTGAAACCTCCGCCGATGAGGTCCTCCACGGAGGATACTCGTCGTGGAATGACTTCGAATGTTCGCACGCCTCCGTCTTTTTTCTCAGGAGCTCGCGCGGCCCGGCGATCGATATCGCTTTGCCAGTCCGCCTTCCAATGCCAGATATTGACGTAGTGGTCCAACTGCCCCATACAAAAGAACGCCGGGGCATCACCGAGTGGGAACCCGATCGCCACCCCGTCCCGGAACGTCCCAGGAGTCAGCCGATCGTTCTTCGTGTTGTCTTGCCATTCCAGGAGAAAGGCAATGTCGGTTCCATTGTGGATAGATCGCACCGTCAGAGCCCGAACCGTCGGTTCGGGCCAGACCGGCCTGGTAATGACTTGACCGCTAAGCGGAATGGTGATGGGCGAGGCCGTTTGCCAGACCGCATCATCGGCGGTCTTCGGCATCTCACCTTGAAGCAAAAACGATCGGATCGTCATCCCCTCGGAACTGACCAACGGAACTCCGAAGGCGCCGAGGACACTGGCACTGACGATCAGAACAGACAAGAGCCCAAGCACATGAAACCGAACGCTACTGATGGACATCGTTCGCACGGGGCTGTACTCCGAGGAATGATCCCGCTCAGAATACCACAAAACGTGATCGAGACAAATGTGAGGAGAGGACAGATATTGGTAGGCTGTTTACGAGAGTTTCAATCGACGGATCTTATTTTCGCCACGTTCGCAGATATAGAGATGGCCCTGTGAGTCCAGCGCCAAGCCGACAGGAGAATTCACCACCGCCTCGATACCAAGCAGACCGTCGCCATGCTTCAACTGTCCGGCAGATTCTTTGGCGACAAATCGGGCAGCGCCGCAGCCACCGATATTCTTGTCTTCGTAGCCGCTGTCCCCGTTTCCCGCGACCGTGGTGATCATGCCCGTCTTGCCGTCCACCTTCCGCACGCGATGGTTCATGGTGTCGGAAATATAGAGATGGCCATCTCGGTCAAAGATCGCGGCTTCCGGAGCATGCAACATGGCCCGAACAGCCGGCTTGTCGTCACCGTCATATCCATACCGACAGACCCCTGCAACGGTCGAGATCACACCAGTCTGAACATCGATCTTTCTGACACGATTGCTTCCCTTGTCGACCACATACACATCGTCCTTACTGTCGACCGCAATCCCGACGATGTCGTAGAGACGCGCGTCCATGGCAGGCTTTCCATCATCCAGATACATCGACATATCGAGCCCATCGGAACAGACCGGCATGAGCCATCCTTGATCATCACTGAAATCGATCCCGATCGCATCACCGGAAAGCACCACGAGATTCCTTGCTACCAGCGGCTGTTCCCGCGCATCGTCCTCAGCCGTCCAGGTTCCCGCGATCGTCGTCACCAGATCGGTTTTGGGATCGTACCGTCGAACCTTATGCGCTTGTGTGTCGGCGATATACAACACATCGTCCGTACCGAATGCGATGGCGGCCGGCCATGTCAGATTGACCTCACGTGCCGGTCCGTCCCCGTTAAACCCATGCTGACCGGTTCCGACCACGGTGGTGATGATGCCTGTCTCATGATCGACTTTCCGAATCCGATTGCTCCCAGAGTCACAGATGTACAGATTATTCCGAGAGTCAAAGGCAACCCCGAGAGGCAAGTAGAGCCCTGCCTCCCCACACACCCCGTCATCGCCGCTATAGCAGGTTTCCCCGATACCGGCGAAGTTGTGGACCGTCCCTTCTTGCAGATGCACACGTCGGATGCGATCCGATCCCGATTCCGCGAAATAGAACCACTGTTCTTCCCGATCGAGCGCCGCATGATGGGGAAGCGGGATTCCCGCTTTCACTGCACGCTTACCATCACCCGTACTTCTGGCCTTCCCGTTACCAGCGAAGGTCTCTATGTATCCGGCAGCTAAACAGAGTTCGGTTTCCATAAGTACGACGCTTTCTAGGGGACTATTAAAAAATTATCTTGCCGCTTACGCACGTTCGACTCTCAGCGCAGAATGTCCAAAATGGCCATCGTTTTTCACCCGCCCACCCCAGCGCGCGGCTCGACTGAGCTCGCCGAAGTCCAAGACGCGCTGTTCACCGACCAAGGCCGCACTCTCGTGCCTCGGTGCTCGCCTCTCGTATTTCACACGCGAACGACGTTTCACCGTTCGACATACTCACGGCCCTGAGTCCCGTCGAAGGGCGAGATACGTTTCACGCGTTTGAAGGCGCCGCGAGAGCGTCGCTGGATGACTTTTTCAACATCCTGCTATGCGCGTGGAGCCGGCTGCACCGTAGCCCCTGCCGGCTGACTTAAGGGAGCACTCTGAGCCGGAGCGGCCGTGGCCACTTGAGGAGCAGCAGTCTGTTGTGCCGTTGCTTGCGCTTCGGCTTCGATGGCCTCCGCCTCATGCACGGACTTCTTGAAGCCCTTGATCGCCTTTCCAAGCCCTTCGCCTAACTGTGGAAGTTTCCCGGCGCCGAAGATGATCAACACGATCATAAGGATGAGGATCAGCTCGGTGAACCCTAGACTGCCGAACATAGGACACCTCGTTCTTAAAGTGAATCAGGACCTCGGACCATCCTTGGCCTTTTTGGCAAACCGCTCCTTCAACCGCTTTCTGGCCTCTTCGGCCTGTTCAAACATCTTGCACTTGTCGTACACGCTGATGAGATTGTAATAGGCCAGCGGCTCGTCTGGATTGTGCTCCACTGCACTTTCCATGACGCGAATCGCCAAATCGGTCTTTTTATGATTGAGCGCGATCTCCATCAGCTTGAAGGCCGATTCCAAATGCTTGGGGTCCAATTCCAGCGTACGGAGATAACACTGGATCCCCATGTCGATCGTGTTGTAATCGGACACCTGGGGGTTATCCAGCTCGATATAGACGCCGGCAAGGTTATACCAAGCGATCGGATCATCCTGTGTGATTTCTACGAGGCGTTCATAGTACCCCTTCGCCTCCATATACTGTTTCTTATCCGCGTAGAGTCTCCCCAGGTTGAAGAGCGCCAGCACGTCATGGGGAAAAACTTGTAGCGCATGCTGAAACTCGGCCTCTGCCTCATCGGCCATGCTCTTGGTCGCGTAAATCGTGCCCAAGTTTGCATAATACATGGCGAGCGACCGGTTCATTTCAGCGCGAAGGGATTCCGCCATCTCTATGGCCTTCTTGACCTCCGCCAACGCATCGTCGAGGCGCCCTTTGCTAAAATATAATTCTCCCAGTCGGCAGCGCGCCTGAAAATCTTCCGGCTCACTGGCCAACAGTTTTTCAATCCCGGCGATCTCTTCGTCCGGAGTGAGAGGCTGATCCCCAAGATCAACGGCAGTATCCCCTTGCGGGGGCATGGATGCAGGTGTGTCCATTGTTCAACTCGTTCTGGGCTTATGCCCGACCGGTCATCAATCCATCCGGTGCCGGCATCATGGGACCGGCACTCGCCGATAATGCTTCGGCTGTCGCTACCTTCACCCGATCACAGGTCAGCAGCATCACCCCAAGCACCACCATCAACGTCAAGTTTGAAAATAACAACGCATAGCCGGCAATGAACATCAGCCCGATTCCGTAGCCGGCCAATCTCCCCATGGTCACGAGCTTCACCACCGTGTAGGACCAACAGAGTAATCCTGCGACATAGACGGCAAAAGGAAGATAGAACGTGTAGCCCATCCCGAACTGGAAGATCCACCCGATGCCTTGCGACGCTTGCCGAAACGCAGACGCGAATCCAGGAGTAATACGATCCAACAGGTAGTCCACCACAATGAGAGCGGTAAATGTGACGCCCGTGACTGCCCAAAACCAGATGGCTCGGTTGCGTTGCTGCCGATTCTTCGTTCGCAACGAGAGGCTCTTGCTTTTGCCATAGGCCAGAAAAGCACAGAAACTGGCCAGTACCATCAACGCCTCTCCCATACGATGTGATTCGTACACCAGGGGAGGCTGCGCAATCGTTCCCATCAGACTATAGCTCGTCGACACGATCTGATAATACAACCATCCGGATATGCCCAGGCAATAGGTAACGGCCAACGCTCGTTGGGCAGGTTCCCTGTGCGTCATCACATAGTCCGAAACAAACACCGTCAGCACCAACAGGGTCAACCCGTTGTAGACAATTGCACCGAGCATCCCCGGTTGCACGACCAAAAACCCACCGGTGAGCAGCAATAACAGGGCTGTCCCGATGATCCCCAGTTTCACCAGCCGACTGTTGTCAGTCCCTCCCCAACGATTGACCATGGCGAGCGTCAGGCCCAAAAACAACAACACCGCAACGATGTTGAGAAGCCATGCCCCCACTTCGGTCAAGGCCGTGAATGTCGGAGTGATCCATGGATGCGTGGCGGCCATCTTACTGAGATGCATCCCAAGACGCGACAACAAACGGTACAACACAAGTTCAAGGAAGGATGCGAGAAATACGAGCTTGATCGTATAGTCAAACAACGGACCAAAGTCCGATACTTTTCCGATCACTCGTTCGGTCAGCGTCGCCGACTTCATCACTCCATCCATAGGAATCGATATTATAGCTGCCGTAGAAAAAGAGGGTCAATGTGCGGCCATCGACACCGGTTTTGCTCCTGCTTTAGCGCGCGAGATGTAGAGCAACCCGTCCGCCATCGCATAATTGAACGGCAGCTCGCACACCACTTCGCTGATCCTGCCGTACACGTACTGATACAACCGTTCCGCTTCATCCGGAGTCATGCCTTCTTGTACTTCGTAGAAGAACCCAAGGCTCAGATCTTCTGCGGACGGTCGCATGATCCGACGGATGCCATAGCCGCCGGGATCACTCATGATCGGCGCTTCCTTTTCCAAGTCAAACAGACAGGGCTGGCACGAAAAGCCGTACGACTCGTGCAGCCGCTTGTTTTCAACGACGAAGTTCATGGTCTCGAGCGCTTCTTCTTCCTTCTCCGTGGGGAACCCGACGATGATGTAACAATGCACAGCAATGCCGAGATCCACACAGTCATCCGCCACCCGCCGGACCCACTCCTGCTTGATCCCCTTCTTCATAAAATCCATGATGCGCTGATTGAAGGACTCCAACCCAAACACGATCTTCAGACAGCCGGCATCCCGCATCGAAGCCAACAGCTCGCGGGAGAGGTTTTTTTCGAAGCGCATCTCGCAGGTCCACTTCACGTCGACCTGCTTGTCGATCAGTTGCTGACACAACCGTTTGGTCGGTGACAGGGCAAAACACTCGTCGGTGAAAAAGAAGTGTCGTGCCCCGTAACGCTGTTTCAGCCATTGCAATTCTTCGACCGTACGACTCGGGTCCTTCTGCCTGAAATTCTGGTGGTCAAGGGTCAATGCACAAAACGCGCAATCCTTGTAGTAACAGCCGCGCGAAAACTGAACCGGAAGGACTGGTTCAGGCGAGAGGTAGAGATCCAGGGGGAAACCATCATAATTCGGGGCCGGAAGCTGATTCACATTCTCAGAGTAGAACGGCTGGTTGACCGTGATCTTGCCGTTCTGGCGATAGATCAGGTTGGGCACCTTACTGTAGTCTTTCTTGCCCGCCAATTGATTGACCAACTCCAGCAAGGCCGTCTCCCCCTCAAACACGACGATATCGTCGGTGAGCTCGAACAAGCTAGGGCACCGGCGGATATTATCGACCAAACGGGTAAAAATGCTGCCGCCGATCGTGATATGCAGATCTGGAGCGGCTTCCTTGATCAGTCGACAGAGGGTGAGACCTGGGATGATCTGAGAGGTGGCGGTAATCGATACCCCGATAAGATCCGGACGGCTGTTGACGATCGAGGGAATGAATCGGTCACGGAAGAGACTGAGAAACGGGTTCTGTGCTTCGTCGCGCACGACCCGCATCAGATCCTTTGAGGAATAGATCGAGTAGCTCCCAAACTGATTATCGACGACAGTCAATCGGGTCGGGAAATAGACGGAAGAGACGACTTCCAGCCACTTGTCGATCATGAACAGACTGGCACGATAGGCATCAGGGTCGTAAAACTCTTCGCTTCGCAGGGTTTCTTTGGCCAACTCAATCCGGTCGACCAAATAGGCGAACCGATCAAGCGAGTTCGTCACCTTCCCATAATGCTCACGACTACCGGGCCCGGTCTCTCCAGTTTGACTTCGCTCCAATTCTCGCTGCTTGGCCGTCAACTGTTGGTATATCTCTGCCGCATAGCTCTTGGTCAGTATGACATCCAACAATTCGATGCCCAGATCGCGCTGAGAGACATTGGAAATCCCACCTTGGTGTAAAAACCCCGTCAGAGACGGCAAGCTGAGGTAGGGCTGCGAGGGGTGCCATGTCGGAGGAAAAAGGAGCGAGACATTCATGGTCTGATGTCCTTTTACTCTTGAAAATCAGTTACTTTGATTTCTTGAATTTTATACATTCCGCTCAAGGCGAAATGCAATCCTACCCGGATGGAACATGCGGATGAATCCACGTCACGACACAAAAAAAGCCTCGGATCGTTCCCCACTCCAGGGCATCAATCCGAGGCCTCTTTTGAAAGCGTGTTACAAGACAGCGCGGGGGCTGCCTCGCACTAATCAGACACTACAGCTTCAACGTAAACCAGGTTGACAGCGACTTCATGCCGTTTCGCTCGATGTTGGCACCGTCCCACACCGCAAACGCGATGGGCACCGACATTCCCGCCTTGAACTGCACATCGTTCGCATCACCGGTTTCCAACGTCCGCTTCACGACAACCCGCCAGGTTGGTCCAGTGTACCCGCCGCCCTTCACGGACCCTGACGGCTCCCAGACACCGTTTCCGAGAACATCCTGGTGAGCTTGCGTCGTGAGGGTGCTGAAGCCGTTGGCACTCAAATCCTCAACAGAGCTCACACGAAGCGTCGGGTCAGACATAATGTTTCCAGACCAGATCCCGGAATTGAACGGCCCGAGACTGCGACCGATACGGTCAGGATAAGTGACGCCTCCCGCCGGCTCTTCAAAATAGTAATCCCAGAAAATGCCGGGGTACTGATCGTCGACATCCCAGATTCCGGCGCTGTCTTTACCGATATCCTTCTGCCACTCAGCATTCCATCGCCAGATGTTGGTGGTACCGCCGGATTGCCCCATACACTGGAACGGTGGAGCTCCAGCCGTATTCACCGGGAACATCAGCGCCACCTGATCGCGAAAGTCTTGTGGGCCGATCGCCGTATCATTCTTCGTCTGATCGAGCCATTCCAATCGCAACCCCACCTCTTTGCCGTTCGTCATCGCTTTCACGAACACCGACTTCACCGAAATATTCGGGTGCATCGGGGTGGTGATCAACTGACCGCTCAGAGGAACGACAACTCCAGGGACGCTCTCCCACACGGGATTGGCACCGTCCATTGGAATTGGCCCCTTAACCGTCTTGGCCGGTATCGTCACCGGCTGACTGACGGCGAGTGGCACTCGCCCCAAC
This sequence comes from Nitrospira sp. CMX1, assembly GCF_054902215.1. Lineage (NCBI taxonomy): Bacteria > Pseudomonadati > Nitrospirota > Nitrospiria > Nitrospirales > Nitrospiraceae > Nitrospira > Nitrospira sp. CMX1. The sequence goes on from NZ_JBUBKD010000055.1 coordinate 45,768, forward strand.
GTCAGCATCAGGCCGACAGTGAGGGCGGAGAGAAGAATGGCAAACACCAATTTCTTGTTGGTCGTCTGCGCTACCCTCATAGTATTACTCCCTCCTCATGAATAATTGGATAAAGATAACATCTACTCTCGAACCGTACCGATCATGTTGACAGTCACTCAGGCCGTTCCAGAAGGCCGGCCCTCTTCTTGATCCTTGTCCTTGTCTTTCTCTTTCACATCCATGAAGGACTGGGCCCCGACTTCGTTCAGCAACATGCTCAACTCATTCCCTTGGTCTTGCGCACCGCATTCATACGTTTGACCTTCCGGCGAACTGAACGTTGCGGGTCGATAATCGGTTTCTGTGTAGGGTTGAGGCGTCACCGCTAAGAACGCCGTCTCAAACTCCATCCAATCGGCCGTCATATCGGCGACCAACTTGAACAGGCCGGAGTCTGCCTTTTTGGCCAACATGCGGCAGAACAACGGCACCCATCGACCGATATGATTCTTCACAAATTTCTTTTGTGCCTCCACCACGATCTGGGTCTTTTCAGGCCCATCATGGCAGAGCGAGTAGGACTCCTTGTACGCAAGGAAATGCATGAACTCGAATTCCACACTGAGGTGATCCAGCCGTTCATGGATGTCCTTGGAGAGTTCGACTCCAAAGGCCTTGTAGAATCCAGAGATGTCGCCCATGACATGAGACTGGGCGAACACATGGTCGTTTCCGAAGAGGGTCTCATAGGGAGGACAATCGAGCGTAATCACGTTACTGAACACGCGGCGATGTTCCGACTGGAGATCGCTCAGTTGCCAATTGACGCATTCTGAAGCGATCAGCCCCTCCACTAAGTCCAACTGTTTTTTCAGCGCGACAAGCTTGTCCTTGGCACGTTGGCTCCCATCAGCGCCGAGGGCAACGCCCAGCGCATCAAGCGCCGTCCGACCGTCCTCGACAAATTCACCACACCGCAAATAGTCCAGAAATTCTTCATCTTCCGGATAGAGGAGGCTCCAGGAGACCAGCAGGTAAACCTTGCTTCGACTGAGTGCCCGCTCAACGGCAGGGGAATCCTTCATTGTGGAAGGGTTCGGCAACATGGCGGTTGCAGATGCAGAAACTCTGTGCATCGGCTGTTGACTCGTCATAGAAATCGCCTCCTGTCCGTCATCTTCACCCTGTCTCCCGACCATCACGGTCCAAGGTGCGACGGAAAAGCCATGTATGTATATGAAATGGCCGGGGTGAAGTCAAGGGAGAACTCACCGGCCTTCCTAGGGTCGCGATCACGCCGATACGATCATGATTGAAGCACCACCGGCTCATGGGGCAACCCTCGCCCTCTGCCTTGCCGGGATCACACGGATCGCGACACGATCATTGACTGTCTTGCAAATCATCTCGCATATGCCGCACCCCACGCAAGCTTCCTGAGAAACCGACAGGCGCAGCGAGGCGACATCCAGAGCGAGGGCATTTGTCGGGCACTTCGAAACACAGGCATGGCAACCCTGACCGGCCGTGCAGAGTCGATGCGATACCTCCGCCATCCCCATTCGAACCTGGTCAATCCCCAGGACCGGCACGAGCGCGTCCGTTTGACACGCCGAGATGCAGGGGAAATCTTCGCACAACAGGCACGGGGACTGATCGGCGTAGAGGATGGGGGTCCCGTCAACCGGATGCGCAGCAATGGCCCCCGGAGGACAGGCCGTAACACAATCGTTGCACATGGTGCAACGGTTCAGGAAAACTCCTTCCGCCACAGCACCGGGAGGACGCAACCAATCCGGTCGCACTGAAGGCGCAGCGGCCTCGACAGCGGAAGCATCCGCGTGCGTGACGAGTTCCTGTGCTGCCCTGACAGTCGAAATGACTGAATCTTTCAGAAACGCCCGTCGACCATATGAGGAGTTGGTGGCCATGAGAAATCTTGACAAAGGTTGCGGATGGTCAAAATCGCTGTCCAGCGCGGCCGCAGCAAGCGAGAGGCCGAGGCGTACCCCTTGTGTACGTTGAGGCCTTGAGCGACGCGAGAACAAAGCTGGCAGCCATTTTCACCATCCGAGCTACATCACGCCGTCGGCTCGCAACTTATACACTTCCACACAGCGATCACAGGCTCCGAATTCGATATCCCACCCGGGGTGATTCTCACGGATGAAATCCAGCACGTAGGATTCCAGCTTCGTCCCCATATCTTCGACCCATGAATAGGTCGGAAACCGGCACAGGGGACAGGGAAACCCGGGCATCAGCATGATTTTATTCTGCGTCTCCGGCACCTCCCCGCCTTCGACATCCACGGCCCGATCCATCACGCGAAGAATGTCGGCGGCCATTTCGATCAACTCTGAATGGGAGAAGTAGGAGGTCTGCCAAAGCCCCTCAAACACCGACTTCAGTTGAGGAGGCGGAATCTTTCGGTACCAGGACCGGAATTCCTTGAATCGATCCTCCTTACTCAACATCGGCTCCTTGCCCGCCGCAACGAGCCGGCTATCCACGCTCAAACTCCATAACACGCGATACCGCTGCAAGATCAGGGTCTCTTCACCGGGATTCAGTCCCACCTTCGTGTCGGGGTCGTAGCCGAATGACGGATCAATCATGTCGGAGATATGCATCAGCTCGTGGCGGCAATAGCGAGTGAGCGCCGGATCATAAAATCGACGAGGGATCAGCTTAATCCCAACCCCTTTCATCCCCTTTTCCTCAAACTCTTTGGCCAAGTCCCTTTCAACCGATCCCCATTTTCTCAAGATATCGACGCCTTCCTGATCTTCTTTCAAGACCCCTTTGACCAAGACGATACCGATCTTCTCCTTCAGCAACGGGTTCTCATTGAAGGAATCACGAACGATGTCCGAAAACCCCCAGGTCCCGAAGAGGTACTGATACAACTTCTTGAATTCTGCCTCCCGATCTTCGAGGATGAACTTCTCGTAGATGGGATCGGCATATTCATGGAATTCCTTGTAATAGGTCGGATCCCCCTCTCGTTCTGTCTTTTCGACGAACGAGTCGATCACTTCCTGGAGCAATGCTGGTTGGAACCTGATTTCCATTGAAATACTCTCAATCTCACGTTGAGGCCATTGCCACACACCTTGCCGCACCGTTCAGATGCGAGGAAGTTGGAACACCGGCTTGTGATTTCAGTGACGTCCGCTCAACACCCTCGGCATCAACCTAGAGCCGCCTGTTCACACAGACAGACTCATCGAAGAGTTGACTTGATCATGAGGCATCTCTTACGATCCGAACGGTCAGTGAATTATACTGGGCGCATTGTTAACCAATCAAGGACCAGACAGCCAAGGAAACGCACGACCTATGCCCGATCCAACGATGACTCCTTTTCTCGCGCCCGGCTCCACTCAAGCACAACCCACATCAACCCCACCCATCGATTTCCTCGAATATTGGGGAGCTGATTGTCGGGAAGTGAAGACCTTCCGAGGCCATTCACATGGAGTGTGGACTGTCGCCTTTTCACCAGATGGGACCATGCTTGCAAGCGGGGGGGCAGAACGCCTCGTCCGCATGTGGGATATTGAAACCGGTCGGCTTCTCCGTTCTCTTCGCGGCCACACCCACGATATCCGTGCCATCGTTTTCACTCCCGATGGACAAACCCTGGCAACCGGCAGCGAGGACCGTACCATCCGACTCTGGAACGGCAAGACCGGCGAACCTGTGAAACTCCTCTTCACCCGGTATGACCATAATGTCTGCAGTTTATCTCTCTCACCGGATGGCCTCATGCTGGCACGTGGGAGCCATAACAAGGACATCAAGATCTGGGAAGTCACCACCGGCACCGAGCTGATGACCCTTCTGGGCAAAGACGAGTACGACCACCATTGGTCTGTGTGCGTCGCATTCTCACCGGACGGCATTCATCTCGCCAGCGGGACCGATATCGGAAAGATTAAAGTATGGGAAGTACTGCCGAGCGGAGAGGAAAAGGTCCTCCACGACGGCCATTGGCGAAAAGACCAAGTGGATTCCACCGAAACTCGCGGCTACTTTGTTGAAGATGACGGCGGATTCCAAAAGCCGATGGACTACTGGATCGGGGCCATGGCCTTCACCCCGGATGCAAAATTTCTGATTACCGGCAGCCGGGACACCACCATCAAGCTCTTTGAGATGCCGACCGTGGTCGAGAAGAAAGCGTTGACCGGACATAAGGGCTGGGTCCGTAGTCTCGTCGTCTCCCCGGACGGGAAAGTCTTGGTGAGCGGGAGCGACGATGAGACTATCAAGTTTTGGGATCTGTCCACAGGGCGAAACTTCCGAACCGTCAAAGGTCATAGTGGCCCGGTCCGAGGGTTGGGCTTTTCCCCCGACGGCAAGCGCCTTGCCAGCGCCTCCTGGGATCGCACCGTGAAGCTGTGGGAAGGGGGAGCGAAATCAACCGAGTAATTTAACTACCTATTTGCCTCACTTTGTGTCACTTCGGCGCGATTTCGTAGACGAGCGTCACCGTGGCTTCGATTTTCAGTTCTCCCGACGAGATCGGCACATCACCGGCGCTAGCTTCCATAGCCATACGTGCCATGGGCACAGGAGGTCGAATCATCTGGCCTCCTTCAGTGACTGAGAGAACCCGCACAAGCTTTACATGAAGTGCGTCGCTCAGCACCGATGCTTTTTCACGTGCCTTGGCTGCGGCCTGCATCAAAGCACCAAGCCGTACTGATTGCTCCTCGCGTAACCCCCAGTGCAACCCCTGAAAGCTGTTCGCCCCAGCCTTCAAGACCTCTTCGATCACCGTCCCGACCTTGTCGAGAGCACGAATTTCCACAGTCACCATGTTACTGACCACATAGCCAATGATTTCCGGGGACGCAGGCGAGACATCAGTAGGACGGTTCGATGGGGGTCGATATTGCGGCGACACGGTAAAAGAAGATGTCTGGATTCGCTCCTTGTCGATTTGTAAATCCTTGAGCCGATCCATGACTTTACTCATGACGGTGCTGTTCCGCTTCTGCGCTTCAGCGAGAGACTTACTGACCGTCTCCAATCCGAACATCACAAAAGCCGTATCCGGCGCATGCGGCACGATCCCGGTTTCGCTGACAGTAAGAGTTGATGTCGCAGAACTCGTCTCATCATGGGCCAGCGTTACAGCCGGAAGACCCACCAGTATCAACAGCCAAACGATCCACATGCGCCACCTCCTTTCGCACCCAGCTCTATTCGGAGCCTTACCATGACCTCATGCTCAGAAGGCCCAGGATAGTCTGGCTACTACAATGACGCAAGAAATATCCCCTCATCGCCACTTGACCCAACATAAAGACATGCGGCATCTTCTTTCTTAAAGTCGTCGACAGAAGCACTCTCATGGCCATGACTTCAACCATGCTCCCGCTTGGAACTACAGCACCGCCGTTCGTGTTACAGAATGTCGTGACTGGGCAACGCTATTCGCTCGACTCGTTCGTTGAAAAGACGGGACTGCTCGTCATGTTTATCTGCCGGCACTGCCCCTACGTGGTGCATGTCGAACAGGAGCTTGCCAGGCTCGGACAGGACTATCAGGATACGAATTTAGGAATCATCGCCATCAGCAGCAATGATCCAATCAACTATCCCGACGATGCCCCGCCGAAACTGAAGGACATGGCCGTACGTCTGGGCTTCACGTTTCCACTCTGTCACGACGAGACACAGGAGGTCGCGAAAGCCTATCGCGCGGCCTGCACCCCGGAGTTCTACCTTTTTGATCGAGATCGCCGCCTGGCCTACCATGGGCAACTCGATGACAGCCGCCCCGGAAACAATAAGCCGGTCACCGGTCGTGATCTCCGTACAGCCATCCAAGCAGTGCTCACCGGTACGCCTGTCGATGGGAACCAGAAGCCCAGCATAGGCTGTAGTATCAAGTGGAAGCCGGGTCATGCTCCGCCTTATGCTTGAGAGGCGATTGAAAAAAAGCCTCTCAGCATCGTACTCAAATCCTGGAAGCCTGTTCAGTTCGGAAGGCCCAACCCCGCCGAGAATCCATCTATCCACCTATCATCAAAACGGTCACGCAAAGACGACGGGCGCATTACCCTCCAGGAACCTAAGAATTCAAGACGGCTGACCAAAATCCTTCCGTCTAGATTAAGCGTGGCACGAGTATTCACATTCCACATCTTCTGTGGATAACCATGTGAACAAGTCGCGTAATCCTGAAAAAGACGGTGCAAACAGCATATATATTTATCAAACTGCCTATTTTTTAGTCATCCGCTCTATCACGACAACACTACCAGTAATAGTGTTGATGGCCTAAGTTCATTGCTTTTTTGCATATTCCTAGGAACAGCTATTGACATGGCCTACTCGTTCACACTGATTTTCGTTTGCTCACCGCCAATCCAATGGATATCCACAGGTTCAACACTTTTCTGGGGATGACGGCCCTCCGCAACAGGAGCGGTGTTTCGTTTCTGTCAAGAGGGGTGAGATAAGAAAGAAGGCTCAATAATGCGCTAAAGAGGACCTAGGGACGAAACTCCTGCAACCAGGTCCACATGGCACACCACACCTACCTGGCCATATTTCAGAAGCAGTCCAGATGGTCTATCGGATCACTATCTCTGGACTGGATGGAAGGGAGCCAAGTGGGAAACCGACCATGAAGCGGGAGAACAGCCTAGGACAGCCAGCGGCAACTTGACAGCTGACAGCATCCCCTGATCGCAATGGGGACAGGAGTCAAACAATATAAATTGGGTAGAAACGGAGGCGTGATCGGACAGATACTGTCGGAGGCAACCGGCAGCTATCGACACGTTACAACCTGCCACGAACAACCGCTTTCTGCCAGTCTGTACCTATCTCACGATCACCCGGAAGCCCTCGTCGTCCGCCAGGCAATCGCCATCCCCACGAGCAACAATAGGGACGCCAGAAGAAACGGTGCGCCAGGGAGATGCCAACTGGTTTGTGTGCCGATAAAGAGCGCGAAGGTTTGCGTGAAGAGCCCCGGCCCAATGAGGCTAGCGATACCGGAGAGTCCCGCAATGGCCCCTTGGAGCTGTCCCTGTTCGGAGCTGCTCACGCGGCGGGACATGAACGCTTGCGCGGACGGACCGGCGAGGCCCCAGAAAGCCATGATGGGAATCCCCGCACAGTAGATCCATCCGTTGATCGCCGTGCCGTAGACCGCAAAAGCCACCGCGCCGCTCAACAATCCGGCGAGGAGAACCGTCCGTTCTCCGAACCGGGCTATAAGCGGCCTCATGAGCAGCCCTTGCACGATCATGGCGCCGATGCCGACGCCGGTCAGCATGAAGCCGACCGCTTTCGTGTCCCACTCGTAGCGATAGCCCACATACAGCACCATGACACTCGTTAAGACCGTGTGTGCGAGGTGGCCGAGAAAGACGACCGACGCGAGAGTGAAGAGTTCGCGATGTGACCGCAACAGTGTGAACGAGCCGAACGGATTGGCCCGCTTCCAGATAAAGCGCATACGCTTCTCGCGTGGGAGCGATTCCGGCAGCACGAAGAATCCGTAACAGGCGTTCACCAAACTCATCGCCGCCGCGCCCCAGAAGGGGAGACGCGGATCGCTCGCCCCGAGCCAGCCGCCCACCGCCGGGCCGAGTACTAAGCCAAAGCCGAAGGCCACGCCGATCATCCCGAAGGCGGCCGCTCGTTTCTCCGGCGGCGTTACGTCGGCGATGTATGCACCGGCGGTGCTGAAGCTGGCCGCCGCGATGCCAGCAATCAGACGGCCAACAAAGAGCCAAGTGACGTTGGGCGCCACCGCCATGAGGATAAAGTCGAGACCTAATCCGACGTTCGAAAACAGCACGACTGGCCGTCGCCCGAACCGATCGGATAGTGCGCCTTGAATGGGCGAGCAGACGAACTGCATGAACGCCCAGGCTGTGCCCATCAGGCCGTAGGTTGAGGCGGCCTTCGCTGTATCGCCAGACATGAAGTCTTCGACGAGTTTCGGTAGCACGGGCATGATGATGCCGAACGAGAACATGTCAAGCATGATGGTGACAAGAATGAAGATGGTTGCCGCCTGCCGCGGTTGGGTGGATGAATGGAGAATGCTCATGCAATCATGCGGGATCGGAGATCCCTATGCGCGAACCCAACCTAACAGGCTGCCTTCTCATACGTACATGAAGAGACAGAGTGAGAGGTCAAAATATCAATCTGTCTATGCACATAGATGCTCAAAAAACACCGCTAGTCCTTCCGGGCTCCAATCATGGGTAAAGCCACCTTTAACAAGACTCTCGCTCCATCATCTCCCCACGGACGCATTGACGTCACGGTTGACCTCTCCTCACCGTTTGGTGCAAGCGATGCTGCGTTGGCCTGAGCCACGACATTCACGCTCGTGTCGCCGTGGCGCGTAGCGCGCGCTAGATGGCAGGGAAAACCTTACTGCGGGGAAAATGCTTACGCCCCCATACGACTAAAGCCTTCAACACCGGCTTGAGGCCTTCGCCTTTCTCTGTCAAAACATATTCGTAGCGTATAGGGTTCTGCTGGTAGGCTTGACGGGTCACAAGGCCGGAGCCCTCCAATTGCTTCAGTCTATCCGCAAGGATGTTGGAGGCAATTCGTTCCGGAGAGGCCATGAATTCCTGATAACGTTTCTTGCCCAAGGCCAGATCTCGAATAACCAACAGCGTCCACTTATCTCCAAGGATATCCAGCGAATTAGTGATCGGGCAGCATGATCGCTTAAATGTGACTTTGTCATTCATTGTTCAAGGGCCATCCGGAAGCACTCACCACCGACCTACTGAGAGATGGCTGAGTGGCCTAAGACACTGTAATACTGTCACTTGCATTTTGCAATATAGTTGAGCTATAGTGACTTTCAATATGCAAGTCATGCGGCCGACATTCTACTTGGAGGATTATTTCATGTTGGTTCTCTACCAATTTAAACGCACCTGGGGCATTCCCAACCTCAGTCATTTTTGTTGCAAGCTGGAAACATATTTGCGGATGGCAGGCATCAAATATGAGATTGAGCCGACGCTGCCCATGAGCGGGCCCAAACGCAAGCTGCCTTATATTAAGGATGGCGACACCATTTTAGGAGATTCTGGTTTTATCGTCCTGTATCTCAAAAAAAAGTATCACGATCTGGATAAGGGGCTCAGCGAGGCGGAATTGGCACTATCCTTGGCGATGCAACGCTTACTGGAAGAACATTTGTTTTGGGCAACGATGTATTCGCGATGGCAATACACCGACGAAAATTGGCATGCCAACAAGCAGGCCATTTTCGGGGTTTTGCCACCTGTCATTCGCGACATAGCGGCGATGTACTATCGTCCCAAAATCCAACAGCAGATTTATGGACATGGTATCGGCCGACACACAGCGGAAGAGATCTTTGCGCTCGGCAACCAGGATATAGATGCGCTGTCAGCGTGCCTCGGTGACAAGAAATATTTCTTGGGCGACCGACCGACAACCCTAGATGCGAGCGCATTCGGAATTTTGATCAACACCTTTGGATGCCCGATCGAATCGCCGGTCAAGGAACATGGTTTATCGAAACGCAATCTGGTCAGTTTCGTCAATCGGATCAAGACCGACTATTATCAGGATTTGCAAGTGGCGTGATGGCAAGCTCCATTCCCATGTCGGTGCCTCATCTCACCACGGCCTTGCGTGGCCCGATACTCGACCTGGAACAGCGTATTCTTGACGCCATGCCGGTGATCGAGCAGTGGTTGCACCGGCAATGGCAGGATCATGCTGCGCCGTTGTATTGTTCGGTGGATGTGCGCAACAGCGGATTCAAACTGGCGCCGGTGGATACTAATTTGTTCCCTGGTGGCTTCAACAACCTCAGCCCAGACTTCATGCCGCTTTGCGTACAGGCGATGCGGGCGGCGATGGGAAAAATCTGTCCCGATGCCCGCACAGTGGTGCTGATCCCGGAAAATCACACTCGCAATATTTCATATCTGCACAACATCGCGGCGTTGCACGATATCCTGCTGCAGGCAGGAGTGAATGTTCGTCTCGGCACTCTGCGTCCGGAAATCACCGTAACGGCCACCATCGATCTCCCCGGCGGCGGTAGTCTCACGCTGGAGCCGGTACACCGCCAGGGCAACCACCTGGGCGTAGAGGGCTTTGACCCGTGTATGGTGCTGCTCAACAACGATCTTTCGGCAGGTATTCCGACGATATTGCAAAATCTGGAGCAAACGATCATTCCACCGCTGCATGCGGGGTGGGCGACCAGGCGCAAATCGCAGCATTTCACGGTGTACGAGAACGTGGCGCAAGAGTTTGCGAAGCTGATCGGCATCGATCCGTGGCTCATCAACCCGTACTTTGCTACCTGCAGCAACGTCGATTTTCACGCCAGAGTGGGAGAAAATTCCCTCGCGGAAAAGGTAGACGAGACGTTGCAAGCAATTCGGTGTAAATACACAGAATATGGCATCAAACACGATCCCTTCGTCATCATCAAGGCCGATGCGGGAACCTATGGCATGGGAATCATGACGGTAAAAGACGCTGCCGAAGTGCGCACCCTGAACCGCAGGCAGCGCAACAAAATGGCGGTTGTGAAGGACGGCATGCCCGTGACGCGAGTCCTGGTGCAGGAAGGGGTCTATACCATCGAATACATCAATCACGCGGTCGCGGAACCGGTGGTCTACATGATCGACCATGACGTGGTGGGCGGGTTCTACCGGGTGCACGCAGGACGCAGGGCGGATGAGAACCTCAATGCCCCTGGTATGCATTTCGTACCACTGGCGTTTGAACCTACCGGTTTGGCACCCGCCTCCGAGGCCCCCCCGGATAGCCTCCCCAACCGCTTTTATGCGTATGGGGTGGTGGCACGGTTGGCGCTGCTGGCAGCGGCGCTAGAGCTGGAGAGGGACCTGGGGGCAACCTATGCGTCGCTCTCGATGGAGACCGAAGACGCGTCACAAACCTGGAAATGGCAGTCATGAAACTCGCCGTCATTCTCGACCCGCTGGATACGCTCAAAACCTATAAGGATTCGAGTGTGGCCATGATGCGGGAGGCCGCCTCGCGCGGCCATCGGCTGTGTGTGATACAGCAGGGCGATTTAGCGTGGAAAGGCGGCCAGGTGGTCGGGTATGCACGTGCGCTGGAGTTCACCGGCCAGGAAGGTGATGGACATCCCTGGTATCGGACTGAGGAACCGAGAGAAACACTGCTGCAGGAATTTGACGCGGTGTTGATGCGCAAAGATCCGCCATTCGACATGGAGTATGTGTACAGCACCTACTTACTGGAATTGGCAGAAGGCCAAGGCGCACGCGTCTTCAACAGTCCACGAGGTGTCCGGGATCATAATGAGAAGCTCGCAATCGCGAAATTTCCGCAATTCACTGTGCCTACACTGGTAACCAGGCAGGAGCGCCTCATCCGAGATTTTCTGGGAGAACACCGCGACATCATACTGAAGCCGCTCGACGGGATGGGTGGGGCCGGTGTATTTCGCGTCGACAGCGCTGACCACAATATCAGCGTGATTCTTGAAACCCTGACACAGTATGGTACCCGCACGATCATGGCTCAGTGCTACATCCCAGAAATTGCGCGGGGCGACAAACGCATCCTGCTCATAGACGGAGAACCAGTGCCTTACGCACTGGCGCGGATTCCCAAACCAGGCGAGTCGCGTGGCAATCTGGCAGTAGGCGGCACCGGTGTGGCGCAGCCGCTCAGCGGACGCGACCGTGACATTACCGCGGCGCTGGGTCAGGCAGTACGCGATCGAGGATTGATGCTAGTGGGCCTGGACGTGATCGGTGACTACCTCACTGAAATCAACGTCACCAGTCCGACCTGTATGCGGGAAATTGCCGATCAGACCGGCTTCAATGCCGCCGCAATGATGATCGATGCGCTTGAAAAACTTGTCGGTTCTAGCCCGCATTATTCATGACCGCTTCTACTGCAACCGCCGATACCCCGCTGTGACTAGCCTGGCCATGATTTCGAAAACCTCTTCGAGCGTATTAATGCGACGCTCGGGAAGTAACGGGAATGCCGCATAACAACGGTTTGCAGACCAACGCGCCGCAAGCGGCGCGCGCCTGAAGCCGGACGTTAATACGACATGGCTGAGGACCGCTTTATAGCGGTGCGGTCTCGGCACCGAACTTCCGCACGTGACCAGTGAGTGACCATCGGCCTCCGACCCAAAGCAGAATTACACGGCGTCATTTGCCCTGATCTGATCGAATATTCCGTTATCCTGGCTTCTCCCCAATCCGCTGCCGCTGCCGGTCTCAATGTCCTCAGTGACATCCGGAATTGTTTGGGGCGTTGATGGGGCAAGCATGGGCGGAGGTTCGAGCCTGAGCGTAAGGGTTAAGACATGCCTTGTTCGACCAACCCATTCTCGATCGTGAAGCCCATTCGTTCTATCAGCCGAGTGAGTAAGGTGAAATGGGCGCGCGAGTCAGTCGCAACGGCCAGCTGTTCAGCCGTCGCCAGTTGCATGGTATACACCAGTGAGGCGGATGTTTTCAGGAGGGCCAGGCCATAGTCGAAGAGATCCGCTTCTCGGCCGATGAGCCGTCGCCGGCTGAGTTGACGGATGCCGGCCACCGTAAAGGGAGTCGTCTCGAACGACACATCCTTCAGACGAACCATCAAGGGCTGCTCGGCATGTCCATCGTTGTGACGCCCCGTGATGTCTGTGCCGTCGAACAGACCGCGTTGGAATCGGCGATTCTCCACCAGCGCGCGATGAAAAAGCCCACGCCACGTTGAATCGGTGAGATCACGATCCACGGCGATGCAGGTGTCCGGCGTGAGCTGTCCGCTGACGTTGTACCCCTGCACCAGTCGCTTGCTGGCCAGGAGGTCGGGGAAGGCATCGCCCATCCGTTCGGGAAAGGCCGTTGTCCCGCAGAACGGACTGACTTGGATGGCCATATAGTCCCGGAAATGCACCTGCTGATACCGCTCCAGCAGCCGCTGCAAGGTGCGCTCGTGGCACAGATGGAACGGATAAAATATGACGCCGGATCGTGTCATGCCAATGATGCAGAATAACTGCTCTGCAACCGTAGAGGCAAGCTGTCGTCCCAAGGGCAATGGAACGAAAGCGGTTACGAATGAAATGAAGGTCAGAGAACTATTTGGTGGCTGGAGGGCATCGGCGAGAAAGCTATGGCCCACAAAGAAGTACACACTGCCCCCATGCTTACCTCATCTTTCACATAAGTCGGCACTTCACGGCTGACATCAACCTTATTCATGTTGGTTCCTATACACAAAACAATGTGACCCCAATAAGCTCTACGCCGCCTCTATCCTCTTTCTACACCGAAAGATGATACCTCCCACACTTCGCTACTGAGGCATGATGACAAAAGGCACCGACTTGCCTATACTTCCAGGGTGAAAACATTTCGATGGAATTTCCGAAAGAACGAACTGCTGAAAGCAGGTCGGGGCGTTTCCTTTGAGGATATTGTGTTGGCCATCGAAACTGGTGGGTTGCTGGATGTTGTAGGACATCCCAATCCCACTCGGTATCCGAACCAAGGCCTCTTTGTCGTGGCCGTGAGTTCCTATGTGTATCTCGTGCCACATATTGAGGAAGTGGACTACGTGTTTCTGAAGACGATTATTCCGAGCCGCAAAGCCACGCGAGAGTATGGAATGAGGGGAACGCTATGAAAACTCTTGATCGCTATGAGAAACAAGTTCTATCGGCGTTCGAGGCCGGTAAGCTAACATCAACGGTGACGTCCGATGCGGCATTGCGTCGATATCGCGAGTATGCTCGTGCGACCCTCCGCAAAAACAAGCGGGTCAATATTAGACTCTCCACCCCTGACCTTTCTGAAATCCAAGCGCGCGCTGCGGAAGAAGGCATTCCCTATCAAACGCTGATTGCGAGCGTCTTGCATAAGTTTGTGGCAGGCCGCTTTGCAGAAAAGCCATCGCGCCTCACGACGCGCGCCAGCAGACGCGGCAAGAAGCGTCGAGCGGCGTAACGCTGCGCACAGATTACGCCGTAAAAAAAGAGAGTTCAGCTGTTCACTCGAGGCTTGGTCATGTGGCGAAACAGTGCAAGGTAAAGACGGCCCCTTGTTTCAGCTTGTGCCAAAATGGGTTAGGCCATGGAGCATCATAATTTGACCACCAGGTGCATTGTAACTGTAGGGTAATGGGTTGACACAAGAAACAAGATCTGACTCTGATTTCATCTCACAATAACCAGTCGGTCATTGCACACGAAGCGGCGGTGGAAGTAGAAGAGAACACCTTATGCCCGCATGAAGGAGGCGCCCCATGGACAATGATCTCCCCTCTGTCCTCTATGTCCTGGGTGCGACTTTCTTGTATTTCCTTCCAACCTTTCTCGCCCTCGCACGAGGCCACCCCAACTCCTTCCTGCTTGCGATCGTGAATCTCTCGCTCGGATGGACCGTGATAGGCTGGGTGGGCGCGTTGTTCTGGTCGCTCACGAAGCAACCTCGGGGAGGGGAATCTTGACTAAGTGCAAGGTCGAAAGCTCGTTCATGTCAACGACACATGAATTCCCCCATCCGGGTGAGAGTTGCGTGTGCGGAGCCCGCCCCTTCGGCCGGGCCCCGGGCCGATCGTGGTTCCTGCAGCCGTGTACGACGTCGATGTGCTGAGGACCGCTTTCAGACGGTGCGATCTTGGCACCGAACTTCCGCTCGTGGCCGTTTCTGCGACCGTCGACACCCGACCCAAGGCCGAAGTCCACGACTGCCCGCTATCAGAGCGGGGCTTACACCGATCCGCATAAGACCCCGTGATCAATGGCCGATGGGCCATCCCCCATTGCACCACCGTGGATGATGGGATATTGTCCACAATCATTGAAGATATGTTACACGGATAGAAAAAGGCAGACCCAGCTCTTATGGGGATCGGCCTAAACATTGTTGGGGGGCTCATGAGTTCAATGCAAGTCTCAGCACTTCTTGCGGCACTCGATGAGTTTCGCACGAAGCTCATCGAGCACAAGGAATTGTGGGGGCGCTCACTCAGTCAACCCATCCCTGACTATCCAGTTCGCAATCGGGAGGAGCTCGAAGCCCAGAGTCACTGGCTAACTAGACGACTCGGCGCCTTGCGCCCGTACATTGAGAGATTCGATAACCACTGGCTGATGGTTCACCCTGCCACTAGTGTTCGTTGGGACGCGTTGGACGCTTCTGTTAGCCTAAATCAAGTTGCCCAGGCGAAGGGCCCCGCCCTTAGAAGTACGATCGATAAAATAAACACGATCGCCGGCCGCCTCGAAACTCTTGACCAGGACGATGAGGTCCCGGCCGATCCGAGCAAACCCTTAAAGTCTGGCCTGCCTGCGGACCGCGTCATGCTCTCCTACCTACAGCATTTACATCCCTACATAGCGAAAGGGTGCTCACAACTGTTCGTCGATGGCCACTACGCACAAGCAGTCGAGGAGTCCGCAAAGGCCGTTTTTCAGTACTTGCGAGCGGTCACGGGGTTGATAACTGATGGATCAGCACTTGCGCAAACAGCCTTCAGCGTCAAAGCGCCGATGCTTGCCTTCAGCGATCTCGCGGATGAAACCAAGAGGAATGAACAAGTCGGGTTTATGGAGATGCTTTCTGCATTCGCCAAGGGTGTGCGCAATCCGCTAGCGCATACCCACGGTAAGTTGGAAGAGGCACAGAAGGCTTTTGAGTATTTAGCCCTAGCATCATTGTTCTGTCGCCGCATCGATGATGCATCTCCAAAGCCCGCAGTCTCCTAACTGCGGCATCGGGGGGCGCGCCGCAAGCTGCGCGCCCCTCATGACGAACGTAGCTGGCGGATGTCCGCTTCTGGCCGATGGCAGTCCTCGTCTTATGTGAATCCGTCTAAACATTGTTAGGCACACAGGTTCCTTATGGACGTCGATAAATTTCTAAACTTGTTGGCAGCTGTGTTCGGGGCCTTGGGGTCCATCTATGTGCTGAAGGGCGTCGCCGCGCTTTCCCCGAATCTTATCGAGCGGCTATCTCGCACGTATTGGGATTTCAGTTCCGCGCAAATCGATGCCCTCACGGCACAGAAGGCAGACAGTATCATCGGCATCGTGCTCGTACTCATTGCGCTTGCCATAACTGTGGCCAATTTGACCTTTGTCCCGGAAGGCATGCGGATGTTCGAGCGTCGAACGGTCGGAATAGCCCTGGTCCTCGGGCTGACGGGGCTCGCTTACATTGCACTCGTCTTTTCTGGTGATGCTCTCCAGCGTCACGACAAGCTCACCGTCAGTCGCATCATCACCAGGGGGGAACTTGAAGACCTGTTCAAAAGCGGCAAGGTTCCCGCGAGCCAAGTGACCTCGCTCAAAGTCCTCGCACGCACGCTATTCACAATGTCGGTTGACGATTCGGAGACACCTCGTAGTCTTGTCAACCGCCTCGCTAACGAGGTTGGCGTGCAGGTTCCTCCCAGTCTGGACTTTTCTGAGGTCGAGAAGAAGCCAGACAAGCAATGAGCCTCGATGCCATTTGGCTGTCTAACTTCAGGTGGAGCGGACGGGCCGAAAGCGCGGACCATGTTTTCTGTCCATAGCGGCCCGCCGCTCACCACGACGGTAATGGACAGGGCTGAGGACAGTTTCATGGCAGTGTAATCCCAGCGTCGAACTTCCGCACTTAGCCGATAGCGGCTATCGCGGATGATCAATCTTTCCGTTTCTCAACCGAAACTCTCGACGCAAACCGACACCGAGCATCAGATAGAGTTTGAGCTATTACATCTAATATGAGTCAGAATAACTCAACGGTGCTGGCATACTGCTATGGTAGGTGCTATGTAACTGTAAAATATAAGAAGACGTAATCGTTACCACGCGTAGGCTTCCGGTGCGACGCCGCCAGGACCGGGGAACAGATCGTCCAGCTGCTTCATAGTTTCCTGACTCAGTGTGAGACTCAGAGCTCGCATCGCCCCGTCAAGCTGCTCCATGGTGCGTGGCCCAATGATCGGTGCAGTGACGGCTCTTTGATGCAGCAGCCACGCTAACGCGACATCCGCCGGACGTTCATCAATCCTTGCGCACAGAGCTTCATAGGCTTCCAATTTGGTGCGCGACTTCGCGACCTCTTTCTTCAGCTCTTCGTCCGCGCGACGCCCACTGTCGGCGGATTGCAGGACCCCAGCCAAGAGCCCCCGGCCTAGCGGGCTCCAGGGGATCAGACCGATCCCATAGGCCTCACAAGCAGGAATGACTTCCAGCTCAATCGTGCGTTCTGTCAGGTTGTAAAGACTCTGCTCGGAGACGAGCCCTAGAAAATGACGACTCTTCGCGGCTTCCTGAGCCTGAGCAAGATGCCACCCGGCAAAGTTGCTACTGCCTACATACACAACCTTTCCTTCACGCACGAGTTGTTCCATCGCTTGCCAAATCTCTTCCCACGGTGTCTCTCGATCGACATGGTGCATCTGGTACAAATCGATCCAGTCTGTGTGAAGCCGGCGAAGGCTCTCCTCGCAAGCTTGCTTGATATGGCGGGCTGAAAGGCGAGACTGGTTCGGCCATTCCCCCATCCGACCGAATACTTTGGTGGCGAGCACCACCTTGTCCCGACGACCTCCCCCCTGTGACAACCACCGGCCGATGATCTGCTCTGTCCAGCCTTCACCGAGCTTCCAGCCATACACGTTAGCGGTGTCAAAAAAGTTGATACCGAGATCTAACGCTCGATCCATGATGGCGAAGCTGTCCCCCTCGCTCGTCTGGGGTCCGAAATTCATCGTGCCAAGACAGAGCCGACTGACTTTGAGCCCTGAGCGACCGAGATGAACGTATTGCATAAGACAAATTTACCCTCCGGAGATCTCACTGAGATAAGTCAACGCCCGCTAATACCCCCTCCCAGTACTCCCCCCACGCCCCATTCGATCAAGCGGAAGTGCGTCGTAACGCTGTTTGAGGTCAGGATGCTCGCTCAGGTACTGCTTGACCGCTGCATCATCCGCAAACACGTCTGCGCTGCGTGTCCGATAATCATCGAGCGTCAGATCACGTTTAGCAAGAATGGCTGTCAGCTTGCTATTGATATCCGCCCTCATCTCATTCATGCGCTCGGCCGACGGCCGCTGGCCATCCCCCCCATACCCAGCTCCACCCTTGAAGTAGTTCGTCATCATCTCGCCGATCTCAATGCGAGCATTGACGAACCTCTCAACATCCGCTGGTTCAGCGGCTACAGCCACCCCTGTGAAAAGCACAATGCTCCCTATGAGACTCAGATACGCCTGCACTCGCTTGATGGTCATGGTTCACCCCTTCCCATGGTAAAAAATCGTACCCCCTCAACAGCGTTTCATCATATCACCCTGAAATCGCGACTTATAAGTCCACACCAACACAGTTTGGGCTCGCAAGAACCTATGGGGGAGCTGCCTCGCCACTGAGGGACTCCTCACCTGTCACGTCGCAAGTCTCTATCTCGCCTTGCGGCACCTTCCGCCCCTGAAACAGTTCCGGCCTGAGATCATCCATCCCCTGAGACCCACCTCAAGTCCTTCTCCATATTGACCCAGATGCTTTCCCCTGAATGGCTAAGGATTCCTCGGTAGATGTAGTTGAAAACCCACTGCTACTATGGTGTTCACCATCTAGCTTCACAATTGACCGGACTGATACACTTATTGTCCGACGTCGTACTCAATACTGGCCTGAATGTCCTTCCTCCCAATGAACCCAGCATCTCGGTTTAGATATCACCTGATACATTCGAGCAAATACTGCCATCTCCATCAGGCATTCGACCTGGCACTAACATCTGGTTCGCTTTTGAATCTCAGCATGCTTTTTAAATTGACAGGTGGAAAGCCATGAGCGACGACAACCAAGTTTCAGATGCCGCACTCGCAAATCAGGAATTGCTGTTGCTTGCCGCACTCTCGATTTGGGAACTCTCGATTGTGGTCATCGCTGCTACGCTGTACATAAAAGGGCTCCAGCCCCTCGACGCCTTCCTCACCAGCACGCCGGGGATGATTTTTCTCTGCGCCATCATGACCTTCTTCACCGCTGGGGGATTTGTCATACACTACTATCTGCTCAGTCGGCGGCCACGATCCCTCCGGTTTGCTCTCATTGTAGGGATGAACCTCGTGACCCTCGTCCTGCTTACGATCACCGGTGAGTTTATTGTGAGAGCAGGGTCTCTCCCATCCCCATATGGTGACGTCTTTGCCAATCGGCCATTGAATCCCAAAAGTTGGGACAAGGTGAAACTCCGTTACCGGCAACATATTGAGAAGGCTGATGGCGATCTTTCCTACATCGTCTCTGATAGCCAACTTGGCTGGACGGTAGGGCCAGAACGGCAGAGCGCCAACGGGCTCTACTTCTCCAGCCCATTGGGAACGCGCACCGCACGCCCAGGGACGTCTGTCACGAAGTCCGAGGGAACCATGGAGATTGCCTTAGTGGGCGACTCGTTCACATTTGCCGAAGAGGTGAGATTTGAAGAGAGCTGGGCATTTCATCTAGGCCAGATGTTGGGTGACAAATTCCAACTCCTCAACTACGGCGTTCCCAGTTATGGTGTCGATCAGGTCTATTTGCGTTATAAAAAAGATGTAGCCGGTCGGAAACCACGCGTCGTGCTCTTCAGTATCATTTCCCATGACCTTACTCGCACGATGTGGGTCTATCCATTCCTGGCTGTTCCTCAGTGGGACTGGCCTTTTTCAAAACCTCGCTTTATCGTCCGCGATGGTGAATTGACGGTGATCAATGTCCCGACAATCGCCCCTAGCGAGATCTTCGCTTATAGTTCCCCTTCGGATCTTCCCTCTCTTCACCATCAACCAGGCTACAAACGGAACGATTGGGAGACGAGTGCACTTCATCTCTCCTATCTCTTTCGACTGTTCTCGACAATGTACCCGGAATGGAAAGCGGATTATTCAACTGATACGCTGTCGATCAATAGATCGATTCTCCAGAGTTTCATTCGCTCAGCAACAGAATCCGGATCGATCCCCATTTTGATTTATTTCCCGAGTAAAGCTGATTTTTCAAATCCCTCAACTCTTCCTATTGGGAAGCAAGTCCTACAAGAAGCTGGACTTCCATTCCTTGACCCAACTCCTTGTTTGCTGGAAGTAAATCCCACAGACCGGTTTTTGGTCGACCATTATTCACCTGCCGGCAATGCCGCGGTGGCGAAATGTCTCTACCAATCGTTGCACACCGTACTGGAGCAGGCCTCCACACCGTCATCATAGAGAGACGCCGAATCCAACCACCGATGCTGCGCGGCACGGAAGAGACCATCTACGCTCCCTCCCCGTGGTCGTCGTACGCCGAGGGAATCCCATAGCGCTTACACTTTTCCCACAAAGCCTTTCGGGACAACCCCAGAATCTTGGACGCGGTCGTGCGGCTCCCTTCAACTCGCTCCAATACAGAAACGATATAGTCCTTCTCAAATCCTTCTCGCGCCACGGCCAACGAGGTCATGGAAGCGGCTTGTTTTCTACTCCCCCCGGTTAACCCCTCGTGACAGAACCCACAGGCCTCCTGTGTCCCTCCCCCCAGATAAGGACAGGACTGAAATCCACAGAGGTCATTGGGTTGAACCGTCGTCCGGTCTCTCCCCAACGCGACGGCCCGCTCCACGAGATTCTGCAACTCACGTACGTTTCCCGGATACGAATACCGCAACAATAACTCTCGGGCCGGCTGGGAAAACCCACGCAACTGTTTATTCAGCTTCGGCGAGCAGGTCTCCAACACATGCTCGGCAATCACCATAATGTCTTCTTGCCGTTGCCGAAGTGGCGGCACGATGATGGGCACGACGTTGAGCCGATAAAAAAGATCCTCCCGAAACCGGCCCTGCGCCACTTCCTTGCGCAAATCCTTCTGGGTGGCACACACCAACCGGACATCGACCTCGATCGGCTCATTACTGCCGACCCGCTCAAAGACCCGTTCTTGCAAGACGCGCAAGAGTTTCACTTGCACAACAGGCGAAATTTCTCCGATCTCATCGAGGAACAACGTCCCACGGTTGGCCATTTCAAATCGTCCTCGTCGCTGGCGTAGGGCGCCGGTAAACGCGCCCTTCTCATGGCCGAAGAGTTCCGCTTCCAACAGCGTTTCGGGCAGCGCGGCGCAGCTAACCTTAATCAACGGCGCTCCCTTGCGCAGGCTGTTCTGATGGAGGGCATTGGCCACAAGTTCTTTCCCCGTGCCGCTTTCCCCGACGATAAGAACCGTGGAATCGGTTTCCGCCACCATCTTGATCTTGTCCAAGACCGCCCGCATCTGGCTGTTGGCCCCCAAGATGCCGTGAAAGCAGAATTTGTCTTCGAGCTGGCGCTTGAGGTCCTGATTTTCTCGCCGTAAGGCAATCACCCCGCCGATCCGTTCGATGATGAGCAACAATTCATCCATTTGAAACGGTTTCGTAATGTAGTCGAAAGCCCCCAGCTTCATGGCGCCCACGGCTGTTTCCACCGACCCATGTGCGGTGATCATGAGCACTTCCGTTTGAGCGGCCTTCTCTTTGGCGGTCTTGAGCACCGTGAGCCCATCAGCACCCGGCAATCGGAGATCGGTGATGACAAGATCAAACATCCGCTTCTGAATCGCCTCGATCCCCTCCAGCCCGGTTGCTACGGCCTGCACCTCACAGCCAACCGCTTCCAACGCATCCAGCATCGAAAGACGCATCAGCGGCTCATCATCGACCAGCAACACAACCAATCCTTTCATGCGTCTTTCTCCACCAAGGCCCGGTCTCGTGAGACAGGCAAGTACAGCGTGAACGTACTGCCTGTCCCGACTTCGCTTTCCACCGAAATTTTCCCTCCGTGACGCTCGACGATCCCCAGACTCACCGAGAGGCCCAACCCTGTCCCCTCGCCCTCACCCTTAGTCGTGAAGAAAGGATCGAAGATGCGGGGAAGCACCGAGGCCGGAATACCGATCCCCGAATCCTGCACATCCACACGGCAGACGCCTTCCGACACGGACGTTCGGATGGTCAAGACTCCACCGTTTTTCATTGCCTGCACGGCATTGAGGATCAAATTCATCAACACCTGTTCGATCATGTGCCGGTCGACCATGACAGGAGGAAGGCCTTGTCCCTGTGCGATGTCCAGGCGAATGCGACTGGGAGCGAACAGATGCGTCGTCAACGTGAGCACCTGATCGACCACTCGATTGATATCGGCCTGGCTGAACGCCGGCTCATGTTGTTGCGAAAAATCGAGCAGCTGCCGAACAATTTTTTGAACGCGTCGAACACCGTGCTCCATCGACGCCCAATACTCCTCCTGGCGTGCCGGTGATGGGGTCCCCTTTCGCAGGTTGTACAGACAGTTCAGGATTCCACCCAGCGGATTGTTGATCTCATGCGCCACGCCGGCTGCAAGTTTGCCGATGGATGCCAGTTTTTCCGCGTTTCGAATCTGTCGTTCCAGCTGCTTGGTCTCCGTCATGTCCCGCGCGATCCCGAGCACCCCCAAGATGCGACCATCTACCCCGTGCAGCGGCGAGACGCTGACCATAACAGTGCGCGGTTCGCCCAGACGAGTCATCACTTCGACCTCATACACCTGTTTGGCCCCGATATCCAATGTACTCTTCAGGCGGCGCCCACGATGGCGTCGTGACAGGAGCGAGAGATAGGGACGGCCAATCAGGTCATCCTTGCGATATCCCCAGGCGCTGACCTTGCCGTTGACATAGGTAAACTGTTGATCCAGATCGAGCGTATAGATGACGTCGTTGGCGTTCTCGAGCAGATTCTCCAGATATTGCTTCGTCTCCTCGATTTCTCGCGTGCGCTCACTGACTTTGAGTTCGAGATCTTCCCGATAGGATTGGAGCTGACGCTCAAGTTTCTTCCGAACGGTAATATCCCGAAGTTGCACCATGACGAGGAGCGGATCAGTTCCACCGACTCGAATCAGATCCATTTCTACAGGAACTTCATGGCGATCGGCATGGTACACGGCAATCTCCTGGGTCGTCACCAGCCGTTGCTCGGTCACAACATCAGCCAGCCAACCTTCGAACACACCGTGATACTCCGGGAGGAGGACGTCACGGATAGATTTCCCGACAATCTCTGATTCCACATACCCCAGGACTTGTTGTTCCCGTTCATTGACGGCGACGATTTTTCCAGACACCCCGACCATAAATACGGAATCCGCCACAACATCGAACAGGGCCTTATAGCGAGCTTGCGAGACCGTCAACTGCTTGGTGCGCTCCGACACAACCTGTTCCAACCCTACGGCATACCGTTGCAACTCCTGCTCCAACCGGCGTCGTTCCGTCACATCACGCACAAAGGCGCGAGAATGCACCAACCCACCCCGCTCGTGGTCAAACAGTGCCGTCGCATGGATTTCGACGTCGATCTGTCGGCCATCCCTCGCCAATAACACCGTCTCCATTGAGCTCTGCCCTCGACACACCAGTTGTTCGAGATAGTGCAACACCTGACCTTCCTGTCCATGCGGCACGAGTTCCCACAACTTCATATTCAACATTTCTTGACGGCTATAGCCGAGCTTGTCGAGGCCTGTCTTATTGACATGGACCAGTCGCCCCCCCCGATCCAGTTGGCAAATCATTTCAGGCGCATGCTCGATCAAGTCCCGATATTTTTCCTCCAACTGTCTGACCTCGGCGATTCGCTGTTCCAGTTGCCCAAAGGAGAGTTGAAGATTGGTCGCCATCTGATTGAATGCCTGAGCAAGCCCTTCTATTTCATCGCCGGTCTTGAGCTCCACCCGCTGGTCCAACCGACCGCTTCCAATCTGCTGAACCCCATCGTGCAATACACGAACCGGTTTCACAATCCGACGAGCAACAACCACTCCGATACCGACGAGTCCCAGCAGTACCGCGACACCGAGCAACAGAACCTTCGCAATCAGTTCACCCAGTGGGGCGAGTGTTTCGGCTGAATCCTGACGGACAATCGTCATCCACCGTTTCCCGCCAAGACTTCCCGGTGCCAGGAGCTCGGTCAACCGCACCGGCGCCATCCCGATCAACGCATCCTTGTTC
This sequence comes from Nitrospira sp. CMX1, assembly GCF_054902215.1. Taxonomy (NCBI): domain Bacteria; kingdom Pseudomonadati; phylum Nitrospirota; class Nitrospiria; order Nitrospirales; family Nitrospiraceae; genus Nitrospira; species Nitrospira sp. CMX1. The sequence continues at coordinate 69,817 of NZ_JBUBKD010000055.1, forward strand.
CCGTGCCAATCGTCAGCCGCGATGACCCACCCTGGTCTTGCCATAGCGACGGTATCGAGGAATTCGGCATCGACCGAATGGGCTTCTGGCGCGAGGATTGGACAAATAATAACACCACCATCGGTCGTCACCAGCATGGCATGCCCAGTCGAACCAAACGACTCCTCGGCGATCGACTGAAAGAGGGTATCCCGACGCAGCAGAATCGTGACGGCGCCGATCACGGCCTGACGGCGATCATCCAGAATCGGTGCCGCCACAGCGACCACATGCGTACCAAATGCGGGATCAAAGGTGATGTCACTCACATAGGGCCGTCGGCTACCGTTCTTGACGATCGCCTGCCACCAGGCTGCTTTCGCGTAGGAGTATTCCACCTGCGGAATTGAGCTGACGACCAACGCACCCTGCCCGTCGGTCACCAAGATGCCAATATAGTCGGACTTTCGAATCTCGTGCCACTGAATCAAAGAGTTGGTCACGATCCGGTTGACGAACAGCGGAAATTCGCTCCGTTTCGCCCGTTGTCCCCACCGCTGCTGCCACTCTTTGATGATCTCAGAAATGCTGTGCGCATCCTTGCCTTCGTAGGTGCGATTCGCCTCAAAGACAGCCGTCCGGAGAAACGGCGTCGTTGCGAGTTGTTGCGCTTCATTCATCCCCCGCGTGACATGCATCTCGATCCGACGAGCGGCTTCCACGGCGACTTCCTTAAAATCCGCACCCGTCGCTTCACGAAGCACTCGTCGTTCTTCCGCATAGATCAGGATAAGCAGGAGAGCAAGTGGGAGGAGGCCGACCAGGACGATCGCGCCGATGATTTTCTGCTGGAGACTATATGACCGGCTCCAGATCGTCATACGGGTGATCCGCTAAGGATGCGGAGACCTGTGCAGGGTGAAGCGCACCTCGTGAAGCCTTCTGATCCAACGGTTTCAGGTTGCAAGTTTCTCATGTCACGTCTTCGGAGTCGCGCACGAACGACGTGAAATCCGAAACTTGAAACCGGTGGCTATTCTCCAAAACGAACGACGCTTCACAAACGACGCCGTTCTCTTCGACCGTTCGATCAATTGCGTTTCAAGAGTCGGCCCTGCGTTCCGGGCCACAACAATAAGAGAGGGCTAGCGACGAAGACCGATGAATAGGTCCCAAAAATCACACCCCCGAGCAAGGCCAGCGAAAAATCATGGAGAACTTCTCCACCCGCCAGGGTCAAGGGAATGAGGACCAGCACAACCGTCAAGCTGGTGACGATGGTTCGGCTTAAGACCTGATTGATTGCGCTGTTGATCGTCGCTTCCTCACTCTCGCGACGACGCTGCTTCAGATTTTCTCTGATCCGGTCAAAGACGACCACCGTATCGGTCAATGAATACCCCGCTAGGGTCAAGAGGGCCGTGACGATCAATAGCGTGATTTCTTTGTCCAAGATATAAAAGGCTCCGACGACGGCTAACACATCATGAAACGTTGCCAGCGCTGCGGCGACTCCAAAGCGCAGCTCGAATCGAGCCGCAATGTACAGAATAATGCCCGCGAATGAAATGATGACGGCCACAAGCGCATCTTCTTGAAGTTTCTTGCCGATGGTTGGTCCGATCTCGGTGGTGGAATCGACCACGAACTTATTGTTGGGAAACTCCTTGGAGAAGATGGCCATCACACGTTCCGCTACTTTCTCCTCGATCGTCGTGGACGCCTTGACTCGGATGAGCAGTTTATTGTCCTGTCCGAATTCCTGCAATTCCGCATCATTGAGACCATTGGTCTCCAAGACCTTCCGCGCTTCGTCAATTCGAACCGGTTGGTCGAACTTCAGTTGAACTGCGGTCCCTCCGGCGAAGTCAATCCCCAGATTGGCCGCGCCTCGCGCAATCTGCACGAGCGCGATCAGTCCAAGCAGCACCATGACGCCTGAAAAGAGAAAAGCGAACCGGCGTTTGCCCATGAAATCAATGTTGGTTTTCCCTAGAATCTCTAACATGCGCGCTCCCTTTTGATAGCCCTGAGCCTCACGTTGAGCCGTCAGTACTGATGGTGTCATGGTTAGATGCTCAGCGCTTCAACCTTCTGCTTCTGATACAAGAGATCAAAAATGACTTTCGTCCCGACCAATGCTGTAAAGAGATTGATCGCGATACCTAAACACAGCGTCACGGCAAACCCCTTGATCGGTCCGGTTCCAAAGAGAAACAGCGCCACTCCCGTGATTAGGGTCGTGACGTGTGAGTCGATAATAGTGAGCAAGGCCTTGTCATACCCCGCATCAATAGCGGATCGCACGGCTTTCCCACTTCGAAGTTCCTCCCGAATACGCTCGAAGATCAAGACGTTCGAATCGACTCCCATTCCGATCGTCAGCACGATACCGGCGATCCCCGGGAGGGTCAACGTCGCCGTCAATGCGGACAGGGCACCCATCAGACACACGAGGTTTAAGGCTAAGGCAAAATCCGCGATGAGCCCCGAGAGACGGTAGTATACGATCATGAACACGACGACCAAGAGCCCGGCGATCAATGTCGCCTTGACCCCTTTATCAATCGAGTCCTGTCCCAAGGATGGCCCCACCGTGAGATCTTGAACGATCTTCAACGGCGCCGGGAGAGCGCCGGCCCGCAGCACGATGGCCAGGTCGTTGGCCTCCTGCGTCGTAAACGTCCCCGTGATTTGCGCCCGCCCTCCGGCAATCCGCTCTTGAATCACCGGCGCGGAGTAAATGGTGTTATCCAACACCACGGCCATGCGCTTTTTGACATGTTCACCCGTGATGCGCTCGAATTCTTGCCCGCCTTTAGAGTCGAACGTGATCGACACATAGGGATCATTGAATTGACCGATAGCGACCCGCGCGTCGCTCAAAACATCGCCGGTCAACATCACGCGCTTCTTGACCACGTAAGGAGCTCGAAATTCGACCCCCGTATCCTTATCAACCATCCGCTCGAACAGGATCTGATCGCCCTCAGGAAGTTTGCTCTCAAACTGTTGAAGCACCTCGGCCTCTTTGTCCTTCGTCACGTGGCTCGGCAAATCCAGTCGGATGTCTTCATCCAACATTTTGAATTCCAACAACGCCGTTTCTTTGATCAAATCCTTGGCCCGTTTGGGATCCTTGACGCCCGGCAGCTGGACGACGATCTGTTTCAATCCCTGCCGTTGCACGATCGGTTCCGCCACCCCGAATTGATCGATTCGGTTTCGGATGGTTTCCAATGCTTGATTGATGGCCGAATCCTTGATTCGCTTCGTCTCCGCCTCGCGTAACACCCACACGATGGTCGCCGCCGATTCCGCCGATTCGTTCTCAACGAAGTTCGGAAAGTTGTCGAGCAGCTTTTGGGTGGAAGCTTTCGCATCGGCATTTTGAACCTGGATCGTAATTTGTTCAGGCCCGATGCGCTTGACCGAGTCGACTGCAATCTTCTTCTCCGTCACGAGATCTTGCAAGGCCGTGACCGATCGATCCACCGCGATTTCCACGGCGCGATTCTCATCCACCTCCAGCACCATATGGATGCCGCCCTGCAGATCCAATCCCAACGTAATGCCTTTATTCGGCAACACCGCCTTCAGCCAGCTCGGCATGGCTTGATAGAGCGGTGGGTAGGAGGGAAGAAATGAGACGAACGACCCCACCAACACCAGTGTCAACAACCATAAGCGCCCACCTACTTTTTTCATCTCGT
>NZ_JBUBKD010000056.1:0-19649 GCF_054902215.1 Nitrospira sp. CMX1
TGATAAGCTTACTATCATCTGATAGTGAACTATGTCAACTGACATTTGACGCTATAAGGGGATGAATGCTACGCTTCCAGCGCTATGGCACGAGAAATACCAGAGGGCACCGGGGCCTGGAATTTCCGCGATATCCCCCGCGAGCTCATGCGGAAGGTCAAAATGGCGGCAGCCCATGAGGGCAAGACGGTGAAGGATTTCTTGATGGAGCTCGCGGAAGGAAGGATTCAGGAACTAGAACGAAAGGGCATCTTGCCCAAGGGAAAGTGACTAAGCGAGACGAAAGGAATTGAAGCGTCCTATTAGAATCTAGCCTACCTCTATCAGCCGTCGACAAAAAGGAGACAGTGAACTAAGAAATCGCAGGTTAATGATCGCGCTTATGACCCGGCTCCTTGCTTCATGTGCAACGACCGTGCGGGTATGGTATTAGAGGACGCACTGCACCAGAGACCTTCCAGGTTGCGAATTGATGGCCCACAGATCAGGAATGTCCGAGAGGCCACATCAGATAAGATCCTGTGATGGATGGTCTCGCTGCCGCAGCTCATTGAAATGACAGCGGTTGTGGCGTATTGTTCGCTCACCTTATTCCACTGTCATATGGGCATAAACTGGCGAGTTTGGCTCTTATGCATATCCGCCTCAACATTGTTAGACGCCATAGCACATAGTGCCTTCACTTATGGTGGTCCAGGAATGCCGCCGAAGACCCTTCGTCAACCACATATCTTCATTAGCTTCAAGACGGAAGAGCGCAAGTCCGCAGCTGCACTCAAGGAGATACTTGAGGCTGGTGGTTTTTCAGTTTGGTGGCAAGAGAGCATTCAGTGTGGCCGTGAATGGCATGGAGACATTGACTCGGCCATTCTGTCCTCGGGGTGCATTGTTGTCTTATGGTCACCTGCCTCAGTGGAGTCACCTTGGGTGAGACATGAGGCGTCTCAGGCGGTTGCTCGTGGCGTCTATACACCGGTTCGCCTGGTACCAATGGTAATTGGCAGTCCCTTTGATCGCATACAGGCTACTGATCTCTTTGGTTGGGAGGGCGAGTCGAATCACCCAGGCCTTCTCCGACTGCTCGCGAGAGCGAATCAGCTCATTCCCCCCATACTTGCTCCTCACCAACGACTATTACGCTACATCGCAGCAAATCGCATGGCATTTATCACTGCGGCAGTAGCTATCGTATCCATAGGAATGCTGGTTCGTCTCAGCATTGGTCTAGAAACCCAGCTAGCCGAACAGGCTTCAATCGCCCAATCAATCCAGCGCACACTTCAACCGCTCTCTGACTTTCGGGTAACAGCCTATCTAACGGTCGAGCCTACCACGCCGGGTGTAGCGGAGTATCTAGCACGTCTGCGCAAGTTGATTCCGATTCCCGAGAACGGAATTCTTCCAGATGGAACACCATTGCCGCGGGGGGTATCAATGTCAAGCGGCGGGGCATCGGGTGGTATAGCAGCCCTTAGAATTCAGTTTGGCTCTGAGCTTTGGCCTGTCGATACTACTGACAGCTGGCTTGATACCGTCAGCCAGTACGCAGAGCTCCGCATTGGTTTCTCACGCACCAAAAGCACAACTTCTGCTCGCCCCGATCTCGCGTTTTACGTTGGAGGCCACGATCCAGACGGCTCTGACGGACAACGAAATACTAGTTCCGTAATATGGGAACTAGCCACCAATAAGTTAGAACTTTCGTTTCATGATGTTGCCTCCAAGGAGTCTTGGGACTCATCTGGCGAGGTCGTCGCAGTTCCTGATCTAGAGACCTGTATGATCAGAATTGAGATTGACAGCACCATGTACAGATCACTCAATGATGCCGCTGCAATGGCGGGCACAGAGGCTAGCCGGCGAAGCCTTAAGCTTTCCACCATCTTCCTTGACATATCCGGCCGACGAATGATGATTGTCGCCTCTGCAATGCAGTCGACAACGGGCACTAAAGGCATGCCAGCTTACGTTGGCGAGTTTGGTCTTGTGAGCAAGAAAATATAGGACTCTGCTTAATTCTTTGCCGCTTCGCAACTCATAAAGTCTTGAGGACTTGTGGACATCTAGAGGCCCTATGAAAGCTTCCTGAAGTTGGGGCCATTTCTACGACTTCTTTCATCGTGCTGACGCAGATCGCGAAGGGTTTAACGCAACAGCCACAGCAGCACAGTGACTAGCACCACCCACCAAATCCAGGTTGGTATTATGTGACGCGCAGGTTGTTGAGATGTGGGGGGAGTTGGAGCCTGTGGGAGTCTGGAGGAAGCTTGTTTAGGGATCTGCTGCTCAATATTCCGTGGGGTGCCCGCATTCGACTGTCGAGCAGGGGCGTTTCCTACTTGAAAGTCACCGAACTCTATTTCCTCAAACAAGGCAGTCTCATCAGATGATCTCAACGGCGATTTTGCTGAGACCTGTCTCGCTTTAGACTGCGTGACAGCAGCGGGTGAACTGCACTTATGGAGCCAATCATATCCCTCGATATGTAACCCATTGACCGTTAGGCATCTGCCTCAGATTAATGCACTTGCCACATGATCGACATGAACGACGATATGCCATTCCTCAGAGTCCTGTCTCCTTCAGAAACAGATGGTCACGACTAACCTGCTCCTGCCCCTCTTTCGAAGTACCTCGTTCAGCTCTGGTAGGAAACAGCTAACCTGATACGGTTATCTGCTACACGATGCGTACAGCAAACAGGAGGGCGACCATGACCTGTACACGATGCCAAGGGTTGATGCTCGAAGAGCACATGATCGATATGGAAGGGGCCTATGGCGAGATGTGGAGTTTTAGCTGGCGCTGTTTTAATTGTGGGCATCGAGATGACGCCATCTTGCAACATCATCGACAGTTGCATGCCCAACCAGTAGAGGTGAGCCCACAGCTCGGGGCGACTCAAGAGGCCTTTGGGGTGTTATGGGGACGCGAGAACATTGAACCGCTCGCCGCGTAACCGTGCCACACGACTCAACAGGGAGACCTCGACGAGAGGAGCCACCGCACTCGGAGAGGCCTCACACCGGAGGGGGAGACAGTATGAATCATAGTCAATGTGGAATGGATCCACTGAAGCTTCAGACGATACGGGCCTGTCTCGAAACGCAATTCAGAGACGTGACATTCAATCAGAAGATCAGACCGACATTTACCTTTCATCAGGGTGATTGCAAGTTGTCCTGGCTCCTGATTATGCATGAAGAGTTCTTAGCCGACCAGATGTCCCTTGAGGAGTTACGGCGATTCATGACCGCCAAAGTGATCAAGAAGATTCTCCAGAACCCCGGCAAGCGCATTCAGATTTCCAAGCATTGGGATGTCACCGTCGAAGAGAAAAATCTTTCGTAACGTTGTCTCGGACACACTCGTGGTTTGTCACCATTCAACAGCGTGGCCGAGTCTATCATCGGCACTTTACTGATGGACTTCCCAGGTTTTAACGGACACCGTAGGGTGGGCGTGAGAGCAGGGGAAGGACCAATGGGAAATCGAGGGAACGCGCAAAATGTCCGTTTGAAGTACACCTTCATCAAAGCCCATCGCCGCGAGTTCGATACGGCAGTCATGTGCCGTCTCCTCGGCGTGTCGCGCAGCGGGTTCTATGCCTGGTTGCAGAACCCCCTCTCGAATCGAGCCGTGGAGGATCAGCGATTGCTCGGCCATATCCGCGCAGCGCATACGGCGAACCACGGGGTCTACGGGCCCCGCGGATCTTTCTTGATTTGCGCGAAGCAGGTGAGACCTGTAGCAAGCCTAAAGGCCCGCCACGGCTACCGAATGCCTCGGTATATTAAAGGCCACACCACCTCACTCTTGACGCCCAATACGCTGCAACGCGGCTTTACCGTCCCACGGCCGAACACCGTCTGGGTCACTGACATCACGTATGTGCGCACGTGGGAAGGCTGGCTCTATCTGGCCGTCGTGATGGATCTCTATTCTCGCCGCATTATCGGCTGGTCCACCAAGCCCACGCTGACCCAAGACCTCGTGCTGGACGCGCTTCTCATCGCTGTGCGGCGACGCAAGCCCAAACACACCCTGATTCATTCCGATCAAGGGTCGCAATGAGCTAGGCTCGAAGAAGTGGACGCCTACAATCTGAGGTCTGGAGGTGTGGGATGGGATCATTACCGCGACAGCAGTAGACGAAGGAGTTCCGAGAACAAGCGGTGCAACTGGTCTTGAACCAGCAGGTGCCGATCGCGGAAGCTGCCAGGCGCCTGAGCATGTCAGGAAAAACGCTGAAGAACTGGGTGGGGCAAGCCCGCTGTGGCCAGCTTGCGACAGTGGGAGCGAGCCACCGGCCCGTGACGGATCTGGAAGCGGAGCTGTCCCAGCTCAAACGGGAGCTCACCGAAGCCAGGATGGAGCGTGACATCTTAAACCGCGTACGTTGCGAAGGCGCAGCTGCCCAGTACGCGCTCATGAGGACGCTGCGGCTCCAGTATCCGTTGACTCTCCTGTGTCGAGTCCTCAACCTGTCTCGAAGCGGGTATCATGCGTGGCAGAATCGCCGCCCCTCGAAACGCGCCCAGGAGAACGCGCGGCTGGAAGTGGCAATCCAGGCCGCACATGTGCGCACCCGTCAGACGTACGGACCAGAGCGATTCCAAGCCAAATTGCGGGCCGACGGGTTCCCCGCCGGGGTTGGGCGTAGAGCATGAAAGACAGAACCACAGGAGAGCACAGAACCCATTGATGGGGCTGTGCTTCTCGTGATATGGAGATGTCCGATGTGGTTTGGTGTTGCAACACAAGACGGTCTTCCTAAACCGCGAGTCGTACGTTCAATTCGTATCGAGGGCACCAAACCTTTCTTGTTTACGTTCAGGCCGCGACAAAATAGTGGGCCACCTCACATTCTGTTGTGAGAAGCAGATCCAGCTCCTCATAATAGGCGATGCAAGAGACACGATCTGCCACTCAATTTCTGTTCTGTTCCTATGCTAGCGCGTCTTGGCAAATATACTCAAGAATGGTTCATGGAACGATGAGCAACGACCGTCAGACAGCTGAAGGGCAATGGGGTCTCAGATGGACAGTGCTTGCGCTCTGTATCCTGTTAGTGAGCTGCGCGCACAAAGGAACCCGCGTTGGAGCCGAACGAGCGCAAGTACAGACTACGCCAAAAGCCATGGCCGATGAGACGACGTCTGGGTCGAAAGCGTACCTTGCGCTCGTGCAACAGCGAATCCGGGGTGTCTGGAAAGCCCCAGCACTGGATTTTACCAACCATACCTACGCGACTGTCGTCCAGTTTCGGCTTCATAAGAATGGATCGATCAGCCGTGTGAAGATCGAGCAGTCCTCTGGCAATGACTCCTATGACGCGGCGGGGAAACAAGCGGTGCTCAGTGCCAGTCCACTACCTGCGTTCCCACCAGATCTCTCACATGCATATGTTGATGCCCATATCACGCTGACCGCTCCTTCAGGGAAGGAGTGATTAGCCGCTCAATCAGTCTTCTCCGTAGAAGCCGATGAGTTCTGAACGCCCCACGCATGAAAGCATGGCCCTGGAGGAATTTGCCATTTCAAACGAGGAAACGTGGTCAAGAAACGGTATCCGACCTCTTTACTTCACGCGATCTCTTCTATAACCGCCAGCGCCGTCATTCCCGCCTGGGGAATCTCTCGCCGGTGGCGTTCGCCCAACCGTGGGCCCGTCAACAGCCGGCAGCGTGAGGTTGTAACTCATGGCGTCCACTATTGATGACCGAGGTCATTTTGATACGGGTCTCGGCTACGGACAATCTCGATCAGGAGTTACGGTTTCTTCTCAGTGCCGGACTTCAGACAAAACGGTATATTATGACCCCACCAGCAATGGTTTATACCCACGCTTCGGCGGCAATGGTTCAAAGCCTGAGGAGGAGCAACGGGGTCAACTCCCTTTACTCTTTCTCAAGAGGATGCTTTTCGTTCTTCGGTTGACCTGCGCGCTATTCATCGTCTTAACGTGATTATGCGCGCGGATAAAACCCACCAGTGATCAGATCATTATTTTGCTCGCCCCTCCGGCTCTTTTGAGTTTTTAGGTAATTGATGCCAGCGGACTAACCCCTTCGACTTCTCTTCACTCCAAATAGAACCTCCTGCATACCGGTGGTTCATCAGGCGAAGCCTCCTGCCTTGCGAAACCGGCTCGACTCTCGACATAGTCAAATAGAACGTACTCGTCGCCCGGGCAAGCTGGCAGTTCCGTGGAGCCCCAGGCTTGAGCCTAATCCATGCATTGTGTATTCTTTTTGGGCAGCAGTTGACTTTCACCGCATGGGGAATGCAAAAGACAGCGAGGATTGTTGTTGGATTATGAGAATGCCATGCGAGGAACCTTCTAGCCGTGAAGCATATCTACCGCATTGATCACGACCAATCACACACCCATTCTTGGCTGGTAACCGTTCAACGGCGCGGCCAGATCTACCATCGCCACTTTACAGACTCGCTGTACGGCGGGAAGCGCAAGGCCCTCCAGGCGGCGAAGGTGTACCGAGACACCCTCATCGCCACTCTCAAACCATTGACGCGGCTTGAACGCTGCCAGATCAAGAAGAAGAACAACCGGTCCGGCGTTTCCGGTGTCACGCGGATTGATACCTGGGGAAATACCAGGAATCGTCGTTATCCCCGTCGATACTGGCTCGCGCAATGGCCGATCGGAAACGGCCACGCAAAGATGAAAAAGTTTTCCATCAAGCTGTACGGCGAGCGCGGAGCATTTCGTCGAGCACTCCGAGCCAGGCAAGAGGCGTTGAAGCACCTCACCAAGACCTAGCCTCGCCACCCCCTCGGCAGATCTGTAATCCTCTTGGGAAAACCGAAGCTTACCGTATGATACACTTACAGTATGCCCTGGAAGAAACAAACCAAGCCCCGTCCCGTCAGACGCAAAGGAGCCTCTCGGCCTTTAGGCCAAACCAAGGGTTCTAGGAGACCTGGGAAAACGCCTGCCCAACACCTTCCCGATACCAGCCGGATCCCATGGTTTCCGGCCCTTCCCCAGACTGGAACAGACGCATAGCCACGCGTACCAGTTAGACGTCTTCAAACAACCACATCGGTCTCGGATGTCCCTTCGTTTCCCTTGAAGCTACACACCGTGGTTTGTTTGTTGACTCACCAGAAGTCAGGAGGTTCCTAGACCTTCTGTGAGGCCGTGGGTTCCCAAAAGTGTGAACCGAACGAAGTCCTGCTCTCACATATTGTCCCGACGAAGTGGGGGTGGACCCTGAACTGTGCATCATCCCGGTTCGGAGACGTTACGATACCGCTCATGTCACACCTCGCCCCCAATTCATCACGCCGACGCCTCACCTCTCATCATCAATAATCGCACGTCGCGTATCCTCCGCCTGATCTACCCTCAGTCTGCCTCAAGAGGAGCCCCCTGTAAGGCTTTGTCACGGGCCCCGACTACCGCCATGTCATCAGATAAACAACGTCCTCTCGCAGACGGACGAGATTGCCGTACGGCCCAGCATCCGGTTGTCACAAGAGGAAACGCATCACACTATTTCACATTCACCCACAGAAGGAGAGCGATCATGACGTACACAATAATGAGCCAATCATCGCGAAAAACCCATGCAGCGTTGAACGTTTCCTTCACTCTCTCAATGGTACTGGCCGCCACTGGATCGGCCATCTCCGCCGAGTTGCCGGCCCCCATCTCAGGAAGCGCCTCGGACGCCTTATGACGCTCGCCACGACGGGAAATCCTGCTCTGCCTCATGGCTTACCTGCTCCTGCTCAGTGGCTCTGCATCAGGATCCGCGCCCCTTTCGCCACCGACCCCGTTTACCCCGGTGCCAGGGGCACTTTCTATCCCACCCCTAACAACTGCAACTCGCTTCGCCCAAGGTGCCCCAGAGACCTCCAGTTGATGCCGCCATATACACCACCCGCTCGCTCCGTCTGTTAAAAACCTACCTCAACTGTCCAAATCTTGATCCGATCATCACAAAGAGGATCACCCTCCCAACAGCCCTTATCCCTCCTTCATCCCTACCGCACAGGCAACAGAATCCGGCGCCATCGATTTGATTTCGAGATGGGCCCTAGAAAAACCAGCAGCCTTAATCCTCTCCACTATGGTATGACCGGCCTTCAATGTGTCCTCGCCTGTGGGACCCTGAATACAGGGCTGAAACGCGATCACGATCTTTCCTCCAGGATTCATCTGCCGCTGCACTCTGTTCAACACGTCGTCAGGATTATCCCAACAGTGGAAGGTGTTGACGATGAGACACTTGTCATATCGACCGTGACCGGCAGGGAGGTCGGACACTGAGGCCAGGAGTAACTGGACTCGGCGCTGCTCGATCGCAGAAGCATTGCGTTTCGTCGCCTGCTGGAGCATGACCTCCGAGTGATCAATGCCCACAACGTGGCCGTCGGTCAACACCGCACTCATAAGTGCGATGGCAACGCCTGGTCCAAAACCGATTTCCAGCACACGATCCGTGGGCTGAAGCTCCAAGCACGACACAGCCCAGGCATTTCGTGCTCGGTTGGATAGTCGATGCGCCATGATCCATCCGGCCACCCTCCCTCCCAAGCCCGCCGGCTTCTCAAACTGCGAATAGACCCGTTGGGTGGCGTGCGTCCGGCTTCTTGGCTCGATCTCCTCACCAACATGGCTGACTGGAACATGCTGCACGTCCGTTTGCATGATGACCTCGTTAATTCACTCCCTACTCATTCCGGCCACGCTGGTTCGTCTTCACGTGGCCCTCAATCCATCCGTTCTACTGTGGGCAAAAAACCCGATCGACTCACGCTACACCAGGGGACTTCACACATTCAAACCGTAAATTGACGCTCCGTTACGGACGGACCGCTTCCAAAAATGTTGCGGCCTCATCCTGTTCAGGCCGTGCCCTGTTCGATTGGCGAGATGACATGCGGTCGCTCGGGGACTGCCTCTTGCCACAGTGGGAATCACGAACAAATTCAAGTAAGATGCTCAATCATCAGCTAACTGGAGGATCTATGCGGTATGTGCTGCAATTGTTGGTCGTAATCCTGGTATGGGGAAACATTGGGGTTGTGAATGCGCTCGATTCTGGAAGCCGGGAATCGCTACGCGGGATGTTGGGACTGGGAGTCGTCATTGAGGAGGTGGGTCCCGATGCCTCAACTGACGGGCTTTCGCAAGAGACGATCCGTTCAACGGTCGAGCAAACTCTTCGCTCAAAGGGCATCCGCCTCCTCACTGAACGAACGCGTTCCGGCTCATCACCCTACCTCTACGTCAACGTCAATACCCTCAAGGAAGAGCTCGGGCTGTACGCCTATACAGTCACGGTGGATCTCAAGCAACTCGTCGGCTTGCCGTCGATGAAGAACAAAAAAACCTGGGGAACCACGTGGTCGGCCAGTGTGATTGGAATGGTACGACAGGAGAACTTGAATCAAATCATCGCGGACGCGGTCGAACCGCTGATCAAAGACTTTACCGAGGACTTTCTCGCGGTGAATCCACGGTAAGCGATCGCCGTTCCCCGATACCCGACCCAGATCGTGCATGAACGCTTCTCCTGCAACCGCTACTACACCGCTGCAACAATATCCGTCGTTCGTGAAGCGTCTTAATCCAGAACGAGATACACTTCACGAACGACGTTTCACGGACTCCGCGATCCACTTGGTTTCGTGACGCACCATCATGAATGTGGAATGCGGGATAATCTCATCCCATCTCAGGCCCTCAAGCGAAAACCCGTTGTTTCCTTGCTCGGTTCGGACCCCTCAGTTAGACTTTTTGCACGACCATGGCACGCGCACGCGCAGGGGAACCACAACGCCCACGAGCTAAAGCCGACCTACTCGAAGAGCTCACGCTCGGCATCAACAAATTTCAGGAACTGCTGACGGCCATCCATGACTTCAGCCAGGACGGTTTCCCCTACCGCGATGCCGCCCGAAGCAAAGCCGAGCTGAAGTTTCGGGAGTGTTTACGACAGACGTTCGGGGAACGAGCGCAGGAATTCCAAACATATCGGAATTTTAAGATTCGTACGGGAGACAAGGGGGAGACCGCCCAGAGCCTCGTTGTCATTACGGGGTTGATTCAGACCCTCATGGACCGAAAGCTTGAACTACAGGGGCTGAAACCGCCTCCCACAGCAGCCCCCGCTTCCCATCCAACTCCTCCCCCCGCAAAGCACTTGGAACTCGTTTCAACACCGGCCACCACACCCGAGGCGACGCAAACGCCGCAGCCTGCCCCCCCTACTGTCGCGGCCGCCACGACACCGTACGTGGAGACCTCAACTCCACCCAGTACCCCGACCGCACCACGACAATCGACGATCAAACCACAGCCTCCAACGCTCACGCCCATATCGACTCTCTCTCCCCTGCCATCAGCACTGCCGACTCCTCCCGAACAAAGGACATCAGCACCACCAGCCACCTTGGCACCAGTTCCTCCACCAACTCCAAAGCCGTCCCCGGCAACGATCGAGCCTCTTGCTCAGCCAACAGTCACTTCTGTGCCTCTTCCTCCTCCGATCACGGGACCATCTCCATCTCTTCCCCCTCTCCTATCGCCGATTGACAGACCTCTAGAAGCCATCCAGAGGCCAGCTGCACCTCTTATAACTGTACCAGCATCCTCCCCCTACCTCGCTCCACACCTCACTGTCCCAATTCCGGAGTCAAGCCAACAGGAAAGACCTTCAACCATGTCACCTCTTGGAGGACATAGCTCTCAGCAGCGTGCAGCAGACACCCCCTCGCTCAACCTAAGCAATCCGACCACAATTGGAGCGACACTTGATCAGGACCCGCTCTCACTCATCCGGAAAGTCTGCCTGCGTTTTCACTCAGTCGCCCGTCAGCTCCGCCTTCGAAAGGACTACCGTCCAACCATTGAGGTTGATGACGAATATGACTTACAGGATCTCTTGTGTGCCTTGATGAAAGTAGAGTTCGATGAGGTGGCAACCGACGAATGGACGCCACCCTACACAAAAGGCGCCTCGCGGACCACACTGGTGGTGAATCGAGATCAGATCGCCATCGTCGCGAAGAAGACCGGACCAGGACTGACAACGAAAGAGCTGACGGACCAGGTCCTGGCGGACGCTGCGTATTATCGGACTCAAGGTCGCTGTTCCACCCTGTTTTGTTTTGTCTACGATCCGGAAGGCCGCATCGGAAGTCCGAAACGGCTCGAAACCACCTTAACCAGCGTCAGCGAGCACTGTCGGATCGAGGTGCTTGTCGCGCCAAAGTGAGACCATGGCAAAACCAAACCTTAAATCCATCCCGTCGGCAACCTCGTCCTCCAAGGCCTCGCCTCGCAAGCCTGTGTTGACAGGCCAAAGCGACTTTGCTATAAAGCAACCCACTCCTGGGACAGTCCCTTACACCATTCATGGCCCAAAACCAGGAGATCCCGGCACATTAGATCGGGCCTATGTTCTGATCAATGTGATGCCGGGGATGACATCGTCCGTTGTCAAAACGCTCGGGGAAATTAAAGAGATCAAGACGATTGATCCCTGTTGGGGGAAGCCTGATATCATCGCCATAGCCGATATCCCTGATCAAGACGCATTGACTCAGCTCGTGCTGAGTCGGATCCATGGCATCGAAGGAGTGACGCAGACCGATACTCACCTTGTCTACCGTCTGAAGGAGGCCAGATCAAAATGATCCGAATGGACTACCTTGCCATTGTCGCCCTTGCAGCTGTTACGTTTGGATGTAGTAGTGTTCAGCGCCCCGTGGAGCCGGATATTGTCGAGGTCACTCTGCCTGTTCCGGCAGACCGTGTGAAAGCCGCTGTGACCAAAATCCTGCAAGACGACGATTACGAGGTGGACTGGAAAGAGGGATCTCAACTTCAGACAGGCTATAGAAATGAACAGCCGAGCATTTTTGATTGGCTCGTAACAGGGCGGTACGGTGTGGTCAGGAGCCGTGCAGAAGCGTCGGTGGCATCCGAAACTGCTCAGAGTTCCCGTCTCCGCCTCCAAGTCGCATCGGAAGGCAAACAAACATTCTTCGATAGCTGGGGGCCAACACCGACCCAAGTTCCACAGAGCGCCGGCAATAAACTGCGCTTGATCAAGAACGAGCTGAAAATCGTCCAGACGACCTACACCACGGATACGTTTTACGGCGGAAAACAGTAACGGCGCGTTCGCGCCATCCGACCGGATATAATGCACAAAAAAGCCACGGCCTCAAAGCCGTGGCTTTTTTTTCACTTCTGCCCCAAAATCCATGGCGTTTCATGCTTTACCTCCAGTACCTCATTATCAGTTCCCCTTATTCATGTGCGCTTCTCCTGCAACCAATACGCCGCTGCGACAATATCCATTGCCCGTCCCTTTGATCCTGAATTCCAGGGGACACGGCACGGGTTCACGTTTCATGTTGTGAGAACACTTGGAACATGAAACCTGAAACGTGAACCCGTTGGCCGCGACATTTCACAAGATGCGCCATGTAAGTGGTTTCGCCACGAACCATCATGAGCCGTGCGGGTTAGGCAGGTTCTTTTTCAGTTCCCTCTGTCTCTTCTCCAAGATCCAAGCCAAATCGTTCGGCCATGCGATAGAGCGTGCGCCGATCAATGCCGAGGATTTTGGCGGCCTTCACCTTATTCCCTTTGGTCTCCTTGAGCACACGAATCAAATGACGCTTTTCCACCTCCTCTAACGTAAGATAGACATCATCGAGACCATCGGAGTGCGACAGCCTGGAGGCAGCATCCGCCGTGGCGCCCTGGCGAATGACTTCTGGGAGATCCTCCGGCGTCAGCAGTGGCCCATGGCTGAGAGACACCGCGCGCTCAATCGCATTCTCCAGCTCACGCACGTTGCCCGGCCAACGGTACTGGGTCAGGAGCGTCATCGTGTCCGGCAACACTCCCCGAACGGCATGACCGGTCCCCGCCGCACATTTCTGCAGGAAGTGATGCACCAGCATCGGAATATCCTCACGTCGGTCCACGAGCGACGGCAACGTAATCGGCACCACTTTCAGGCGGTAGAACAGATCGTCCCGAAACTTGCCTTCTTTCACCAACTGTTCCAGATCGCGGTTAGTGGCAGCAATAATCCGAACATCGACTTTCGTGGATGTCGTACTCCCCACTCGCCGAACTTCCTGATCTTGCATGACCCGCAACAACTTCACTTGCAATGCTTGTCCGAGCTCACCGATCTCGTCGAGAAATAATGTCCCTCCGTTGGCCGATTCGAAGAGTCCAACCTTAGTCCCGGCGGCCCCGGTGAACGCACCCTTCTCATATCCAAACATTTCCGACTCCAGCAACGTATCCGGCAATGCGCCGCAGTTGACCGGGATGAAGGGCTTATCCCGGCGAGGACCGTTCGTATGAATCGCCCGGGCGATCAGTTCTTTGCCGGTCCCGCTCTCTCCTTGCAGCAACACAGTGCTCTTGCTCTCTGCCACCCGGGCGACCAGCTTGTAGACCTCCAACATTGCCGTGCTGCTGCCGACCAAGGGAGACCACTCGCCCTTGCTCTTTAACTCCTCTCGGAACCGCGCATTCTCTCGAAGCAATCGGCAGTGGTCCAGTCCTCGCTTGACGACCAACTTGATATCCTCCCGCTTAAACGGCTTCGCGAGATAATCGTAAGCCCCTTGCTTAATCGCCTCAATCGCCCCCTCCAATGAGCCGAATGCCGTCAATACCACCACCGCCGTATTCGGGTTCACCCGCTTGAATTCCCGCAACACAGTGAGTCCATCCACGGCCCCCATGCGAATATCGGTCAGGACCAAATCGACCCGCCCCTCACGTCCCCTGGCAATTACCTCTTCCCCGCTGGCAAACGCCTCGACCTGATAGCCTTCTTTCTTGAGCGCCTCCGCCAGCAGCTCACGAGCCACCGCATCGTCATCGGCCACCAGAATCGTCGCTGACTGCATTATGTCTCCTCCTTCACAGGAACAGGATCACGTCGCATCGCCGGTAACGTCATCGTCACGGTTGTGCCCTGGCCGATCGTACTTCTGAGCACCAGGCTCCCGCCATGAGTCACCACCGATTCGCGGCTTAAGAATAGTCCCAAGCCGGTCCCCTTGCCAACCGCCTTCGTCGTAAAAAACGGCTCAAACGCCTTTTCTAGATCGGCTGCCGGCATCCCGCACCCCGTGTCCTGCACCGCGATGGTAATCACCATCGGCGACATGCCATCTGCCACGATTCGACCACGCTCAAGTTCGTCGGCTGACGCCTCACGACATCGAGCGACAATGGTGACCGTCCCTTGCGCAGGGGTTGCGGCGAGGGCATTCGCCAGCACATTCACGAGGACTTGATGGATTTTCTCCCTGTCCGCCCACACAAACGGAAGGTCCTTGGGAATATCGACGGTCAGCGTGAGACCCTTCTCATGAAACGCCGGCTCCATCAGCACCGCTGATGGGCTCACCACCTCTTTGACAGAAAGCCATTCCGGTTCAGGCTGCCGAGGACGGGTCGAGGACAACAGGTCCTGGATGATGCGCACCACTCGTGCCAGTTGCTCATCAATGACAGCCACCCGCTTCTTCATTTCAGGGGTCACGCCCGGCTCTTCAGCCAAGGCCTGCACATGCCAGGCAATCGAGTGAAGCGGCGTGCCGACTTCGTGCGCCACGGAAGCCACAAGCTGCCCGACCGCCGCTAAGCGTTCCGACCGATTCAGTTGATCCTTCGCCTGCACCAGTTGTGTATTGGCCTTCAGGAGACTCTCCGTCTCCCTCGCCAAGGCCGCTCGCGCAGCCTCTTCCCTTGCCTTTCGCTCTTCCCAACTCATCCCGAGGTACGCGACCAGCAACAAGACACTGACAACGACGCTCCGATTGATCAGCGCCGCCTGGAATCGCCCCGGCTTCGTGGGTTGGAGCAGGCCGGAATAGGTCGCGATCACACAGGCCAAGACCGTGACCAGCATCATCGTGCGATTGCGAAACGTTGCCACCAGCAAAATCGGCAACACGTATCCATAGGCCCCGACGACGTTGACCGGAGCAAATTGCTCGATGATCAGGATGATCAGAAAACATGCGGCGGCGATGGCCAGTACGAAGCGGTCTCGATGCGTCATGGCTACCATTGCGTCGCTCTGTTTCTCGACGGATCACTGCCTCTGCATCGAGCACATCACCATCATGAGGATTCCTCGACAGCACTACTTACACAAGAGGACGGGTCGAACGCAACAAGGCCGCAAGCCGTTCAGCGCGAGGGTCTTGAGTCAAGTCCTCCACCGTCGCACTCAGTTTCCGGCACCAGTTCGGATGCTGATCCACTGTCCCAGGAAGATTGGTCTGGAGACGGGTACCGATCATATCTTCAAGATTGGCCAAGACCATCCAGGCAGGGCTCTGGGCCAGATACTGGTGAATGCCCTCTACCAATTCGGGCGTCATGGTCGGTGTGTAGGCCGGATCATCAGAAATCCATGAGGGCAAGAGGCCTTCCGATTTCAATGCCACGAGGATCCCGCTTTTCTCTCGCTGCCGTTCCACCCACATCGCCTGACGCGCGTCATCCGAAGGAAACACGCCCAACGCAGATCGAGTTTCAATATCGACACCCTCCCAGTATCCCACCAACGTCGGAAGATCGTGTGTGGTGGCCACCGCGAGGGCTTGCGAAGGATAGTGAGCCGGAGGCTTCCACCCTCCCCAATGTTCTCGCTCAAAATAAAAGACCCGATAGGATAAGACCCCGGCCGGTCCAAGTCGGTCACGCACCCAATCGGGAACGGTGCCCAAATCTTCACCGATCACCAGGGCCTTCGCCCGTACGCTTTCCAACGCCAGGATCGCCAGCAGTTCGTCGTCTCGATAATACACATAAGTCCCCATCGCAGGCGGAAGCCCACGGGGAATCCAAAACAGACGAAAGAGCGCCATGACATGGTCGATCCGTATCGCACCCCCGTAGCGAAGATTGTTACGGAGCAACTCACTAAAATATCGGTACCCGCTCGCGCGCAGACACAACGGGTTGAGGGGAGAAAACCCCCAATTCTGTCCCTCAGGAGCAAACGCATCGGGTGGGGCCCCACAATCGGCCTTGAAGGCTAAAACGTCTTGATTCAGCCACCCATCGACACCATACCGATCGCTGCCCAAGGCAAAGTCATGATACAAGCCGATCGGCATCCCCGCATCATGTGTCCGCTTGACCAATGCACGGAGTTGCTCTGCCGCCAGCCATTGCAGATATTGAAAAAACCGCACTCGATGCATGCGGCGGCGGCGAAACTCCCCCACCTCTTCCGACGTCGGCGTTCGATAGGGTTCTGGCCAGTCCTCCCAGACGACCGAAGACGATTGAGCGGACTGTTGCGCTTCATCCAGCGCTAGGAACAGTGCATAGCGTACAAGCGACTCTCCCTCCCGCTCCGTGAAGTTCTGAAAGCTTCTCCCGCGATCGGTCGTCGCATGCAACTCCGGTTCAACGCCCTCGAAGTTGTCCCGGACAAACGCCCGATAACACAGTTCGAGGACCTCTCGTTTGACCGACTGCACCGCATCGTACTCCACGAACTCGCTTTGCCGCACCGCGTCGATCCGAGCACGAACCGAAGGATCAGTCAATCGGGCTTGCACCTCAGCATCCGTCCAACATTCCGAAACCTGTGAGATGTCGATGTACAGGTCATTGAGGAAGAGGCGGCTGGTGGGTGAATAGGGACTGATGTGATAGGGCTTCGTGTTCTTCAGCGCATGGAGCGGATTGAGCCCGATCACTGCAGCACCCAACTGTTTGCCGGCCCAGTCGATGACGACACCGAGGTCTCGGAAATCCCCGACCCCCCAATTGTGATGGCTCCGCAACGAATAGAGTTGTAGAGCGACACCCCACCATCGCATCCCTTGTTGCAGCTGATCTGGAATGTAACAGCGCTCCGGCGCAACGATGAGTCGGGACGTGGCTTCCGTAGCCGTGAGACCTCCCTTGGCATGGGCCGTCAGCGAGTAATAGCCCAGCGGCAGGTCTTGTGGAAAGGCCACTGTGACACGAACAAACCGACGCCCCTGTATCGTACGGATCTCTTCAGTCGTGAGGCCCGGCCCTTCTATCCGTTCGTATCGCGTTTCTCCCTGTTCCGCAGCGACGGTCCATCTGACGGACAAACTCGCCTCGTCCGCGCGTTCACAGGCCATGCACAAAGACCAGGTTCCCGCTGGACGTCCCAATCGCAACACATGGACCGGTTCACACCCTCGTAACCACCAGCGATCATCCCATGCCTCAAGTTCCGCCGCCAACTCCTCGCGATTGCCAACCCGCAAATTCATGGCAGCGAGGATGGCGCGCCGGGTCTCATCAGTCGTCACATGCTGGATGCCGGCAATGTCATAGTAGTCCGCTGCAATGCCAGCTCGATCGGCCAACATGCGCAGGAGGTCACTTTCAGAATGATCGTACATGTCGGGAGTGTGCGTGAAGGGTCGAGTCAAGTCAATGCCAGAGATATTCCTCAGACGATTTGGACGACTTATCCTAACGCAACACGCTTAAAGGGCAATGAATCGTTGTTTCTTCAACGAGGCGCGTGCCCGACAGGTGGACAGCGAATCCGAGACAGATCCTAGAAGAGGTGCCTGCCTGGCTGCGGAACACCCGCAACCAGGCGGGTCACAGCGGTAGGTCGGTGGTTGCAATCGAAATGGTGACGCCTACTGTGGTGCAACTGAAGCCCGTTGAGACGACTGCAGAAGAATTGCTTGAATTTCACCTGTATCCAGCGACTCCTTTTCCAAGAGCGCATCCGCCAATGCCGTCATAGTCACCCTGTGTTCGGTCAAGATGCGCTTGCTCCGCTCGTAGTTTTCTGTGATGAGACGTTTGATCTCCAGATCGATCTCCAACGCTATTTCATTGCTGATATCACGCTTCCCCCCGAAAGATCGCCCCAGAAACGTCGATTCGTCTTTTTGGCCGAACGTCAACGGCCCAAGCCTTTCACTCATCCCCCACTCACATACAATTTTACGCGCGAGGTCCGTTGCTCGCTCTAAATCGTTCCCTGCACCGGTCGTGACATGTTTGAATACCAGTTCTTCTGCGACTCTGCCGCCCATGAGAATCGCCAGCGTGTTGCACAAAAACTCTTTGGAATGATTGTGGCGGTCGTTGGTGGGCAGCTGCATGGTGACTCCCAATGCGCGACCTCTTGGAATAATCGATACCTTGTGAACCGGATCGGTACCCGGCAGCACCGTAGCTACCAACGCATGACCAGCCTCATGATAGGCGGTGATCCGTTTCTCCTCGTCCGTGAGAATCATGCTCTTGCGCTCGGCACCCATCATAATCTTGTCTTTGGCCATGTCGAAGTCTGCCATTCCTACTTCATTTTTATTCTGACGAGCCGCCCACAACGCCGCCTCATTGACCAAATTTGCCAAGTCCGCACCTGAAAAGCCCGGAGTTCCTCGGGCAATCTTTTCCAACTCTACGTTCGCTGCCATCGGAACCTTTTTCGTGTGCACCCGGAGAATCTCCGAACGGCCTCGAAGGTCCGGATGATTCACCGTCACCTGCCTGTCGAATCGCCCTGGCCTGAGCAGAGCCGGGTCGAGCACATCCGGCCGATTAGTGGCTGCCACCAGAATGACACCCTCCGTCGTGTCGAATCCGTCCATTTCGACCAGCAACTGATTGAGCGTTTGCTCACGCTCATCGTTCCCACCGCCGAGCCCTGCACCTCGAGACCGTCCGACAGCATCGATCTCATCGATAAAAACAATACACGGCGCATGCTTCTTTGCGTCTTCAAACAACGTGCGAACGCGAGAGGCCCCAACCCCCACGAACATTTCGACAAAATCCGACCCACTGATACTGAAAAATGGTACGCCCGCCTCGCCGGCAATCGCCTTAGCCAATAATGTCTTCCCCGTTCCGGGAGGCCCCACGACCAACACCCCCTTGGGAATGCGTCCGCCGAGTTTCCGGAACTTTCGTGGGTCCTTCAGAAACTCCACCGTTT
This sequence comes from Nitrospira sp. CMX1, assembly GCF_054902215.1. Lineage (NCBI taxonomy): Bacteria > Pseudomonadati > Nitrospirota > Nitrospiria > Nitrospirales > Nitrospiraceae > Nitrospira > Nitrospira sp. CMX1. Next base: position 18,993 of record NZ_JBUBKD010000056.1, read on the forward strand.
CTTGTACTTCCTCTTTCACTTCATCAATGCCCGCCACATCGGAAAACGTCACTTTTTTCCGCTCATCCGTCTGCATGCGGGCCTTGCTCTTTGCGAGGGACATCGCCGCGTTCCCGGTCTGCATCCGCCGCATGAGGAATACCCACAGGCCGAGAAAGAGCACGAACGGTCCCCAGGTCATGAGTACCGTCATATACCAAGAGGTTTCACCTGGTGGCTTGACTTCGATCTGGACATGTTTCTCCCGCAGCATCTGGACGAGATCAGGATAGTCAGTCATATAGGTTCGAATGTGGGCGTTATCCTTCAGTACAGCGCTGACTCGATGTCCTTGCATAATGACCTTATCAATACTGCCTTGGTCGAGTTTTGCCATGAACTCGCTAAACATAATCTCTTCCTCTACGACTGCACGCGTGGGCATATTCCAGAGGTTGAGAAGAACGAGTATCGACAAGCCCGCTACCATCCAAAACACAAAGCTTTGCGTCTTGCTTTTCACTTCTAGCCTCCCACGATGGATCCGCCAGGACAGAGGACAGATCGACTTGAAGCGTATTCACACAACATGTTCCTGCATGGTGCTCATTTCCGTCTCACGTCGCAGAAGCCCATTACCCAACGTTTAACGGCTTGTTTGGCGTTCATGCTTTCCCC
>NZ_JBUBKD010000057.1:0-73004 GCF_054902215.1 Nitrospira sp. CMX1
TACTTAATGCGTTAGCTGCGGCACCGGCGGTAACCCGCCGACACTTAGTATCCATCGTTTAAGGCGTGGACTACCAGGGTATCTAATCCTGTTTGCTCCCCACGCTTTCGAGCCTCAGCGTCAGAAATGTTCCAGAGCGCCGCCTTCGCCACCGGCCTTCCTCCCGATCTCTACGCATTTCACCGCTACACCGGGAATTCCGCGCTCCTCTCCCATCCTCTAGCCGAGCAGTCCCCTCCGCACTTTCCGGGTTAGGCCCGGAGATTTCACGGAGGGCTTACCCAACCGCCTACGCTCCCTGTACGCCCAGTAAATCCGAACAACGCTTGCCACCTTCGTATTACCGCGGCTGCTGGCACGAAGTTAGCCGTGGCTGCTTCTGCAGGTACCGTCCGAACGGTTACCCGTTCCATCTTCCCTGCCGAAAGGGGTTTACAATCCGAAGACCTTCATCCCCCACGCGGCGTCGCTGCGTCAGGCTGTCGCCCATTGCGCAATATTCCTTACTGCTGCCTCCCGTAGGAGTCTGGCCCGTGTCGCAGTGCCAGTGTGGCTGATCGTCCTCTCAGACCAGCTACCCGTCGAAGCCTTGGTGAGCCGTTACCTCACCAACAAGCTGATAGGACATGAGCCCATCCAAGAGCGCGATACCCACGGTATCGCTTTCCCTCCTGATCCGCAGACCAGGAGTCGTATGCGGTATTAGCTAACCTTTCGGCTAGTTATTCCCCACTCGAGGGTAGGTTACCCATGTATTCCTCACCCGTTCGCCGCTTTACAAACGTATTGCTACGTCTTCTCGCTCGACTTGCATGTATTAGGCGCGCCGCCAGCGTTCGTTCTGAGCCAGGATCAAACTCTCAAAAATAGGTGTTCTTTAAATTTGGACCAAGGGCCACCACTTCAATACACCTTACACCTTGCTCAACTTCCTCTATTCAGTTTTCAAAGAACATCCGCGTTCCTCACGCGAGCCGTGCACTATACATTGTGCACTGTCTCGTGTCAAGGGACCCGCTCGAATTAATTTCGCGTAGTTTCCCTTTGGCACCGCACCGTGACTCGCATCAGGCGCGGTCATCAGGCAGGAACACAGTCGCAATCAACGAGTGGGAAGATAGCAAGGTATTTCCCAAGAGTCAAGAGGCTGATCAGTGTATAATTTTAAAATTATGACACAGAACAAAAATAGTTGGCCCATGCATCGCCGGACACTGCTCAAAGCCTTGGGATTGGGAACACTAGTCGGGAGTACCAGCGGCTGTGACGCCGTCGGTGGAATATTCGGTCGAATGTTTGCAGTCCCCCCACGCGACACAACGTATTTCACCTCAAACGCTAAGTTTTATATCGTCAATTATGCTGATGGCGCCGTCTCCGCCTCCCGCGAGCTGAACATCGAACAGTGGAAAGTTCATATTACGGGCGCGGTCAAAACCCCGATGTCCCTTGGCTGGCGCGATATTTTAAATCGCGATTCTTATGATCAAATCTCCACTCTCATGTGCATCGATACCCTCCCCGGTGGCGACAGCCTGGGCACAGCGACATGGCGAGGTATTTCGCTCAAGAAACTTTTGGTCGACTGCGGGGCTGACGTTGAGACAGCGCGTGACGTGGTCTTTCGCGGCATCGACGGGTACGACGACAGCATTCCCTTCGCCCGTGCCATGCAGGATGACGTGATGCTGGCCTTTCTGATGAACGGTGAGAAGCTCCCCAAAGAACATGGTTTCCCCCTCCGCCTCCTGGTACCGGGGCTCTACGGCATCAAGAATGTGAAGTGGATTGTCGAGATCGAAGTCTATCCCGGCGACTACAAGGGCTACTGGCAACGTAAAGGATGGACCGACGACGGCACAATTAAGGTATTTTCACGCATCGATTCACCTGGGCATTATCAAACCTTGCGCGGACCAGAACACACCTTCCGAGGCATTGCCTTCGGTGGCCCCAACAGCATCAGCAAAGTTGAATTGAGTTTCGATGCAGGCCGCACATGGAACGATTGTACGATCGAGCCGCCGATGTCGCCCTATTCCTGGGTGATTTGGACTTACACATGGCGACCGCCGAAACCGGGGAAGTTCCAAACCGTCGTGCGCGCCACCGACACAAGGGGGCAACTTCAAATCGCGGACATCGTCCGTCCCCAACCAGCCGGCGCCAGCGGATACCACACAATCATTTCGGAAGTGGAGCAGCTATAGAAGAAGGCGACACGACATCCATGAGGAGAGATCTGTCATCTCGTACTATGATCGACGTCTCACCCTACCGCCAATACCAACAATAATCCTACGAGGGCAGGTCACTTGACCTTATGAAAGAATGAGCCATGTGAGATCTGGTCCTTACGGATCTCGTATTCTTTCTGAGCAATTCCCCCGGCCTTGAGATCTTCCTCCACCCGATCCTTTCTCACGCTTCAGGGTGGCACTCATGGTTCCCATCAGCCGCGCCGACGCCAAGTACCCCGTCGAGTAGACCGCTCCCCACTGATGCGCAACCGGCCACCCCCATCAACAACACCAAGCCCGCGATTGACAAAACCAGGCTTTTGAGCAATTCCTTGCCTTAACACAAGTAGCCCTGCCAATTCATCATGAGGCTCTCGAGTTCTTCTCTCGGCAAACACCCTACTCAATATCACGCTCAAAGCGTTCGAATTGGTCCAACGTGAAGGGCAATCAAAGGCTGGCAAGAAAACTCAACATGGTCGAGAAGCGATACACCGGACGACTAACGGCGAGAGAGAGATTCCTCAGATGAGGGCTTGACCCAAGCAGCTTGGAAAAACAGCACCAGGACTCCGATTGTAATGCAGATGTCGGCCACATTGAAGATCCCCGTACGAAGACTGCCGATGCCAAGATTCATGAAATCGATCACACGGCCATCGTTCATAACGCGGTCTACAAGATTGCCCAACCCGCCGCTCAGTACCAGACTCCAGGCAACGACAGTGGTGGATGGTATCGGTTGGACAACGAGGACCATCGTCAAGACGAGAAGACATAAGGCAGGAAAGACTTGAAAGAGAAGGACGCGTGCTCTCTCGGAGAACTCTCCACCGAAGCTCAGAAACGCCCCGGCGTTCTCGGCATATTGGAGGCGGACCGTATCGTGAAACCACGAGTGCGGTGGCTGAAAGGCCAGATACTGGTGGGCTGCGTCCTTCGTAAGTTGATCACACCCCACACAGAGGATGAGCAGCAGGAGAACCAACACACTTCGTTTAAAGCGGGGCATCATTCCACACCAATCGCGGCTTCGACGAGGGCTGACCTGTTTCTCCTCCCCACGGCTTCACGAATCGAGACACCCTCGGTCAAGCTAAGACCGTCGTCAGGACGATTGGTCTTTGCGCGGACGTCCAACCGGGAGCTTTCCCTTTCGTTTCTTGAACCGCTTCCCCTTTTCGAGCTTGGCGAGCGTGGACTGGATCGCAGATTCGACGACTCCGGTAAGTGTCAACTTCGGACTCCAATACACAACGGTGCGTAAGCGTTCGACCATATCCGCGGAGAGAGAGAGCGTGACCCTCTCCTTACGTTTTGAGACCTGCTGCTTCATGAGACCCATCTCCTCCTCAGTGTATCCATTCACATCACAATCGCATATGCTTGCATATCATGCCCGGTTCGACGCACGCAAGGGGAATTGGCGACCGCCCAACATTATTGTTTCCTCGTGGGTGCACTCCCCTTTTTGCAAGAAACCTACGCCTGGCTAACGAGACCGACCCATCATCCGGTGTCTCATGATAGCACAGTCTCGCTCCACGAACCTGATCGTTCAACGGACCGACCCGCTTACGCAGCCCATGAAGAGACAACGGTCGGTCCATTCCAATGCCACACACTACATAACATAGCCTCTCTAAGCTTTCTATTCTAGGAACAGAGCCCCCATCGAGACCGCGTTGTTCTACTTGGCCTTGTTTCTTGTGGTCCATACCAATTACAAGACATCTTCTGGCGTTTACAATGTCTACCCCTGTCTCGTCAAAGGGGAATCACCCGGAGAACGCCAAAAATCTCGACCGGTACGAAGGGGACACTGATGCTCACAAAGAATGGGCCGATACCAGGAAACTTCGTCGTGGTCGCCATATTCCTGACGCTGTTGATCATTCACTCCTGTACCGCTCGCCCACATCTCGTCATTCATCAATCAGACACCCTCTCGGTCGTGCTCCGAGAATTGCCAGGAGGCTACCCATCAATCAATCCCTTTCACCACCCCTACACAATACCACCGGAAGCAGTCGTCGATATTCTGGAGTCGCTGACCTATGAAGCAGATGCCGTCTTGCCGTTGTCCAAGACTCATCCCCGGAGAGTCTTCACCAAGCCTCAAGCAGAGCGGTTGGCGCCAGAATTAGCCGAAGCGTTGAGCCTTGCCCCGCCACAGCAGGTCACAGCCTTTACCATCACCGAAACGGACAAGCCCGACCGGCAGACGAAGGGGCTTGCGTTTGTCCTCAACGACGAGCTCCATCTCATCATCGAAGCCCTACGACGCCCCCGGTACGAAGGAGAGCAGAATACGTATCAACAACCGATATCCACCTGGAAGCTCCGGCCAACCAGCCCTCAACGACTCTATGCACATCGCCCGGACGGGAAGGGGGCAATGACAAACTGGATCATCACTCCCCTCCGTAAAGGATCATGAGCGCATGAGACGACACCACCCCTGGTTTCGCCTATCCCCCGATAACCAGACACCCGTATACGATATCGCGGCGTTGATCACGCTCCTTCTCTGCCTCTGTATTCCCACCCTGCTCTTCGCCCAAACCTCCGGCCTGCCGTCCAAGAGTGACCATGAGGATACGGTCGAAAAGCTGAAAGACCGACTTCACCACATTGAGGAGCAACATCGCAAGGAACTCGCCGATCTGAAAGAACGTCTTGGGGTAGTGGAACAACAGCAGAGCAGCCTGTCGGACGAACTGGCTCAGAACATCCGAGTCGGCGCCTACGGGGCCGTAGCGTTTGAGAGTTTTCAGGATCGACGGTCCACCCATGATGGCAACTTCGAACTCCTGATTTCAGGACAGTTTCACGACCGGATTCGCGTCTACACCGAAATCGATCTCGGACTTCCACATGGGACCGCGGATGCAGAACAGGCCTATGTCGATCTTCTCCTCACCCAGGCATTCAATGTCCGTGCAGGAGTGCTCCTGATCCCATTCGGCAAGTTCAATCTCGATCACTTCGATCCACGCAGAGATCTCATACGCCCTCCCTCCGTCGCGCGGCTCGTCACCCCGACCACCTGGTCCGATCTAGGATTCAGCGCCTTCGGGTTCGTGCCGATCTCAGAGAACCTCAAGGCTACCTATGAAATTCAGGTCATCAACGGACTGACAGATAAGTTTCTGGCCGCACCCGGCTACCTTCCCGACCCCGGCCTGCAAAGCGCACGATCAGGATTGCGCACGGACAATAACGGCGACAAGGCCGTCGTGGGCCGAGGCACGTTGAAATTCTTCGATCAATATGAAATGGGATTCTCCGGATATCGCGGGGAATACAAGCCTGGCTCAAATGATCTCATCACCGGGATCGGATTTGATGCTGAATTCAAGCCTCGCAATGTGCGGATATGGGAAAACTTCCAGCTAAGGAGTGAATTTGCACGGTTCGACCTCCAGGGCTCCACGACACCATCAAGCCTTTGGGGGTATTACCTCCAGCTGACCTATCGGTTCTGGCCGTCCGCATTGAACTCCACCATCCTGGGACGCCACTTCAACAATCCGACATTCGCACTCGTCGGCCTCTATGGCCGAACCAAGATGAATACGACGGCAAGCCCAACGGGAAGCCTGACCGGAGAACAAATCATCGTCGGATTCAACTATCGCCCGGTCGAGGATTATGTCTTCAAAATGGAGTATCAATTTAACAACGGCCAGTTCAATCAGTTCCCGTCCGACGGATTTCTGACATCCATCGCGTGGATCTTCTGACGGCCATCGCATGAATCGCCCATTCCGTACCAGAAGGCGTTGGCTAACGGCGCTGACACTTGCGTTCTCGCTGTGGTCGTGCCTCACCCTCGCCCACGCCGACCCCCTCGCCATTATCGTCAACAAGAATAATCCCAACACCTCGGTGAGCATGACAGCGGTCGCCAGTATGTATCGAGGTGAGACTCTTCACTGGCCAGGGGGCAACCGAATCAAATTGGTCAACCGGGAAATCTCCGCCGAGGAGAGAAAAACGTTCTATCTGCGAGTGCTGAATGCGAAGCCGGATCAAGTGTTCTATCGCCAAGGCACACCCGTTCCCATTCAGAGTGTGATCGAACGGTCGGACGAAGCCGTCGTGCGGTTCGTCGGCGTCATTGAGGGAGCCATCGGATACGTCGGTCTGTCCACGCTCAACGACATGAACGATGGCCAGATCAGAATCATCCTGGTTATCGACAACCCGTAACATCACCGCCATGTTGATTCGAAAGTGGTTCGCACAGTCCCTTACCTACAAACTGATGGCCCTCTTTCTTGCCATCTTCTTCTCCGCGGTCTGTGGCTTGGCCTACTTCGCCTATACCTCCAGCCGCAATGCCATGTATCAAGAGTTCAAAATTCGTGGGCGGACGTTGGCCAAGACCATTGCGTCACAAGCGCGAACGGACTATCAGGAGCAGGACGTTGAGGGGCTGACCACGCTTCTCCAGTCTCTGGGTGAGGGAGAAGATGTCGTCGCAATTCTCGCCTACCGACCATCCAAGGTCTTGTGGCTTGAGTTCTCTGGAATCCAACTCACTCCCGAGGACCTGACGCTTCCGGAAATAGGCGATGTCTGGGAAAGGGATCTGGTGCTCACGAAAGGCTATCGGGTGTCGGCGTTCGGGAGTGTGGTGACTGACTCATCAACTCCTGCCGGGAAAGACAGCTTGGTCACGGCTCAGCCCCTCGGATGGGTCAGAATCTTCCTGGATCGAAGCGCGCTTGAAAAACGACTCCGCACGCTGATCAACGAAACCCTGGCGACCAGCATTGTGACTCTCGTGCTTGGTGGCGCCTTGTTCATCCTCCTCCTTAGGCGATCTCTCAATGTGATCGCCCCCCTCACCGAAGCGACTAAGAGGGTCGCAGAAGGCGACTTACACACGACCGTTCCTGTGTCCACCAGCGATGAGTTGGGCGAATTGGCGAAATGCTTCAACAGCATGACCGAGCAGCTCTTGCAGACCACCGTGTCCAAGAACTACGTGGACAACGTTATTCGCTCCATGACCGATCTTCTGATCGTCTTGAATCCCGATGGCACCATACGAAGCGTCAACCAGGCCGCGCTCAATCTGCTCGGCTTCGAGGAACATGAACTGCTAGGCCAAGATGCGACGATTCTGTTTCCACCGAATGAAAACCCTCTGGATGGGCGGAAGTATCAGGAGATCCTCTCACACGGTTCGATTCATCAGTTTGCAGCCGCCTATCTTGCACATGATGGTCAGACATTCCCCGTGTTGTTTTCTGCTGCCGTCATGCGGAACGAGGAGGGAAGCATTGAGGGCATAGCCTGTGTCGCCAAAGACATGACGGAGCTCAATCAGGATGAGGAACGCCTTCGTTTACAGGGCACCGCACTAGAATCCGCTGCAAATGCGGTCATGATTATGGACCGAAGCGGGCGTGTCACATGGGTCAATCCTTCTTTCACCACATTGACGGGCTATCCATCTGAAGAAGTGTTCGGTCAGAGCATCCGCAACCTGACATCGGATCGGCAAGACCAACCGTTCTATCAGAAACAGTGGCAGACGATCATGCGGGGCAAGGTATGGCACGGCGAAAGCACCAATCGAAAAAAAGATGGCACCCTCTACACGGAAGAAGAAACCATCACTCCCGTTCGTGACCGGAACGGTGAGATCAGTCACTTTGTCAGCATCAAACAGGATGTCACGAAACGGAAACAAGCGGTGGAGACGATTCAAGATGCCCACCAGAAACTACAGGCGCTCGATCAATTGCGATCGCAATTTTTTGCCGACATCAGCCATGAACTCAGGACACCCTTGACCGTGATCAGGGGCGAGGCTGAGGTGACGCTCAGAGGGAAAGAAAAACCGATCTCCGAATACCGGAGCACGTTGGAACGGATCGTCCAGCTATCGGATCAAATGAACAAATTAGTCGGTGATATTCTGTTTTTGGCTCGGTCGGAATCGGGTACGTTGCAGATGGATCTGAAGCCGACCCTGCTGACACCGCTTCTTGAAGACGTGCGTCGAGAGACGAACATTCTTGCGCAATCACGGAGCATGACCGTGACGCGTGAAGGGTTCTCGCCTGATGCGACCATTCAGGGGGATACGGAACGACTCAAGCAACTCTTCATGATTCTCACGGACAATGCCATCAAATACGGCCGGAAAGGCGGTGCGATTGTGATTGGCCTGAAGACCACGGATCGTGAGGCACATGTCACTGTGGCCGACAACGGACTTGGAATTCCCGAAACAGATCTTCCGCATGTCGTCAAGCGGGCCTATCGCGTCTGGCGAGGCCGTCCGTCGGCAGTGGGTGGAGCCGGCCTCGGCCTACCGATCGCCAAGTGGATCGCTGAAGCACACCATGGCACGATCTCGATTGCCAGCACTCTCAACCGTGGAACCACGGTGACTGTTCGGCTTCCCCTTCATCATGCTTCCACTTCGCAATCCAGTGATGGGGCTGATCATTCTTCACGCACCTCGAAAAGGATATAATTTATGGCAGCCATACACATTCTTGTGATTGAAGACGACGAGCGAATCTCCACGTTCATCAAACGTGGTCTCGGAGCAGAAGGGTACCTGGTGGATATCGCTCAAGACGGTCAAGAAGGAGTACAACGAGGCCTCACTCCATACGACCTGATCATTCTCGACCTTCTATTACCCGACACCAATGGCCACGAGATCTGTCAAACCCTGCGCCGTGAACAGATCCAAACTCCGATTCTGATCCTGACGGCTAAAGATGCCCTGGAAGACAAACTCAGCGGATTCGACCACGGGGCCGACGACTATCTTACAAAACCCTTTGCCTTCGAGGAACTGCTCGCGCGGATTAAGGCGTTGCTCCGACGGAGACCGTCTTACAACGAAGAAGCAACTCAAGTATTATGTGTAGCCGATCTCACGCTCAACCGAAACTCGCGAGAAGTGCGCCGAGGCGACACCATCATCCCCTTGACCAGGAAAGAATTCGACCTCCTAGCCTTCCTCATGTCATATCCCAATAAGGCGCTCAGCCGTACCTCCATTCTTGAGCATGTCTGGGGTTATCATCACGACACTCTGACCAATACCGTCGATGTCTACATCGGCTACCTTCGGAAAAAAGTAGAGGCCGGATCCCCGAACAAGCTCATTCAGACGGTACGGGACTTCGGATATAAGATTTCCGACAGCCCCTCTTCGTAACCTCATTCTTGTTTCTGACGGCGAATACCGTTTCCCTCACCGTGCGGTTCTTACCAATTTCTCATTTCCCTCTCAATCGCCTCTCATCTCGCTCACGTATGGTAGCCGCCTGACGATATTACATTTCACATGATTCAGCGAGGAACGGACGTGCACATTCTGATCGTGGAAGATGATGAGCGGATTGTCGGTTTCATGAAGCGTGGGCTTGAAGCTGAATCGTACGAAGTCGAAATCGCTTCAAGCAAGGCACGAACTCTAGATCTCGCTGAAGCCTGCACCTATGACGTCATCATTCTCGATATCTTTCTGGGGCCTGATGACGGACTCGACATCTGTCGTGCCCTCAGACAGCGTGGGGTGGGATCCTCCATTCTCCTCATGACGGCCAAAGGAACGGCAGAAATCGAAAAGATGAGCAAGCATGCCGGTGCGGATGCATACCTCTCAAAACCTTTTTCATTCGATGATCTTCTTGAGACACTCACACGCTTCGGTGCGTCCAACATCTCTTCCAATCGTCTCACGACAACAGTCGAGCAGCCAACGTGCTCTTCAGAAACAGAGCGGATGCGTTTACCAAATCCGATCAATCTCGTCCAACCAACATGACCCTTTCTGAGATGGATAGGAGGAAATGTTTCAGCGCTGCCATGAGCAGAATATGGAAGCGGCCATGAACAACCTTCTTTTCCATCAACCTCGCTGGGATTTCAGGCAGCGCAGGGGAACGGAGTTGAACCTATGTTGATTATGCTTTACTCACACGATAGCTACGGTCTCGGCCATATTCGCCGCACGCTGGAAATCGCGAGCCAGTTGGTACAGCACATACCCGACGTTTCGCTGATCATCTTGACTGGTTCGATGCAGGCTCATACATACGCACTGCCTCCCCGTACGGAATACATCAAGCTTCCGACGCTCACCAAGAATGAAGAAGGGTTCTACTGTTCCCGATCGCTCCCTCACCCAATCAACATTACCGTCGAGCTACGGCAGAGAATCATCTGGGAAAGTCTGTGTATGCTCAAACCGGATATTTTCTTGGTGGACAAATCACCGGCCGGTATTAAAGGCGAATTACTTCCCGCCCTACGGCATTGCAAAGCATTCCTCCCCGACACCAAGCTCGTGTTGGGCATGCGCGACATCGAGGACGATCCTCGCCATGTTGCTGAGGAGTGGAGAAAGTCCGACGTCGTGTCATTACTTGAGCATACGTACGACGCGATTTTCCTGTACGGCACCCCGTCGCTGTACAACCCGGTGCAGGAATACAGACTGTCCTCCCTTATCGAACAAAAGCTCATCCCATGCGGCTACATAGGCAGAAATCAGTCTTCGCCTCAGAGAAAACACATCCGAAGCGAACTGGGGTTGCGCACGGGCCAATTCGTCCTGGTCACGCCTGGTGGCGGTGATGACGGGTATGCCATCGTCGATACTCATGTCCGCATGCTACGTGAGAACATTCAGCCTGGTCGTCACACGTTCGATTCGCTGATCGTCACAGGTCCATTGATGTGCCCGGAGAAACGCCGCATTCTCAAACAGGCTGCTGGTGAGGATTTGGCGCTCAAGGTCATTGATTTCACTCCGCATCTCTACGATTACCTTCGTGCAGCCGACCTCGTCGTCTCCATGGGCGGATACAACACCGTGGTGGAGATTCTGACCGCCAACCAACGTGGGATCATTGTTCCACGCATCCATCCACGACTTGAACAATGTATCCGAGCCGAGCGATTGGCAGCCAAAGGCCTGCTCGACATGATTCATCCTACGAAGTTAACTCCTGACAGTTTGTTCCACGCCATCACACAATCATTGCAACGGCCGCTCCCGCCTCGCCCACAGGATATCGGGATCACGCTTGACGGGGCCATCAATGTCTCCAGGGCGGTGAAGCAACTTTACCAAGAGAGCCAACGAAACAAAGTGAGCACTGCTCTACGCCATCGTCCTTCGGATTTTCGGGCGGTGCCAGAGCTCAGACCGTCACCCATATTGATGTGAGCCATGACGACTCAGTCATCAATCAAGAAAATAGGTTATCTCCTCAAGGTGTTCCCAAAGGTGTCGGAGACGTTCATCCTTCAAGAGGTGTTGGACCTGGAAGCGCTTGGACTGGACTTGTCGGTCTTCGCCCTTGAGCCACCGACCGATCCCGTCACCCACAATTTGGTCGACCACGTCCGTGCATCGATCACCTATCTGCCTCGTTCATTCCACACCGTGGATCGAAATCCCTTGTGGGCGCATCTGCGTCTCCTCATCACGTCCCCCCGGCGGTATGTCTCAACCGTTCAGTTTTGGCTTCAAGCCACCGAGCCCCCCTCGTGGTCAAAGTTTCTCCAGGCCGGCTCTCTCGCCACCGCACTCCTCGATGCGCACATCGGCCACCTCCACGTCCATTTTGCCAATGCGCCCACGAGCGTCGCGGAGCTGGCTCACCGGCTGACAGGCATTCCGTACAGCATGACCTGTCATGCCAAAGACATCTTCTTGACGCCACCATCCACGCTGCAGCGGAAAATGCACCATGCGGAATTCGTCGTCACCTGCACCGAGGATAATCGGCAGTACCTCGAACGCCTGTCGGACAACGGGACGCCTCTGCTTCGTCTCTATCACGGCCTGAATCTGGCCCGATTCGACCAGCTCCTGCACGATCACCATGGGATACAGTCGGCGATCCCCACAATTCTCTGCGTCGCACGCTTTCGAGAAAAGAAAGGGTTGCGCTCACTGATTCACGCCTGCCACCTGCTCAACATTCGTGGATATCGGTTTCACTGCGGCATCGTTGGATTCGGTCCCTTGCAAGCCGACATGGAAGCCTTGATTCGAGAGTTGCATCTCGAACAGCTCGTCATGCTGATGGGACAACAACCGCTCGAAGCAGTCGTGGGACTCTACCAGTGCGCCGACATCTTTGCCCTTCCATGTCAGGTCGCGCAGGACGGTGACCGTGACGGGATTCCGAACGTCCTGATGGAAGCGATGGCATGCCGACTCCCCGTCGTCACAACAGCGGTCTCCGGTATTCCGGAGCTCGTCCAGCACGATCGCAATGGGCTTGTGGTTCCCCAGCGAAATCCTGAAGCGTTAGCGCTGGCCCTCGCCCATCTTCTGGACAATCCTGCAATCCGTCAGCGCTTAGGGCAAGCCGGGCGCGAGACCATAGAGCAACACTTTTCCTCCAGCGATGCAAGCCACCAACTCAAGGTGCTTTTTCTCACGGGAACGGCGTCCAAGGAAGCAGCGCTATCGCAGACAGCAGAACCATTCTCGCATCCCGACCAGAACAAGATAGAAACTCACTCGTCCAACAGCGCGATCGGCTATATTTTGAAAGGATTCCCTCGCCGATCTGAAGTCTTCATCACCAATGAAATTAGGCTCTTGGAACAAATGGGGCTTCGGCTCCACCTCTTCTCTGCCTTTCAGGGGGAAACCAATTGTACAGGACGTGATAACAAGGCCGTCATCTCACCAGTAACGTATCTTCCTGAAGATAGCGAGAACATGGACAGCGGATTTGTATCTTGGCTGACCGCGAACCTTCCCCGATATTTTTCCAGTCATGTTCGACTCATCCGCACCGTTCCGCGCCGATATCTGCACACGGCCTGGGAAGCTTGGAGGCTCAGCCTTCGCTGCCGAAACAGATTCTTCTCCTGGCCGAAAAAGGTGTTCTATAAAGATTTTCTTCGTGCTGGTGCGATCGCCAACGCCATACTCGAAGCGGGAACCGTCCGCCATCTGCACGCCCACTTTTGCCATGGCGCGACGACCATGGCCATGTTCGCAAGCATGTTGACCGGCTATTCCTTCAGCTTCACCGCTCACGCCAAAGACATTTATCTACCCAAGCTGAATCCAGGCGATCTGCTACCAATGAAATTACGTCGAGCGAAGTTTGTGGTGACCTGCACAGGAGCCAACCATCAGCATTTGCAGGAAGTCTCCTCACAGGGTGCACCGATCCACACTATCTATCACGGCGTCGATACAACTCGTTTTGCCCCATCCATTCATCGACCAGCACCAACAATCCCAACGATCCTGTCGATCGGACGCTTCGTTGAGAAGAAAGGATTTCCCTTCTTGATCGAGGCCTGTCGGATCATTCGTGATCACGGAATCCCGTTTCACTGTCGGATTATCGGTGATCCGGATGAACAGACCGATCTGGTGCAGGCCCTGATTCGTCGGTATGGCCTTGAACAAGAGATCTCAATCGGACCAGGCGTGACACAAGAAGAGCTCCGCACGATTTATCAGGAGGCGACAGCCTTTGTGCTCCCCTGTCATGTCGTGGACAACGGTGATCGGGACGGGATCCCAAACGTCTTGGCGGAAGCCATGGCCTCCGGAGTCCCGGTCATTTCAACGGTGGTCTCCGGGATCCCGGAAATCATTGAGGATCGACGCAACGGCCTTCTGGTCACTCCACGCGACCCGGTGGCCCTCGCCAAAGCCATTGAAGAACTACTGGTCGACGCTGACCTCCGGAACCATCTTGCTCAAGCAGGGCGTGAAACGATGTGCCGCATTTTCGACTCGAGTCAGACCACAATACAGCTATTTGATCTCTTTCAAATGGAAACGGTCAAGACGACCACCCATCAGGAGACCCATGTTGCCTGCCACTAGTCAGCACGACTCGGATGAACGGATCGACCAGCGGCCGGTCTTTGCGGAACCCTTTCAAGGATTACCCGTGAAAACCCTGCTGGAGCATTTCCAGACCAGAACGACGGTTCGCTATTTCCCCGTCCCGGATGCCGTTGAAGCGGCACGTCCGAAGATTGACGAAATACTGATGAATCAGTTTGAATTCAACGGTGAACGCCACACCTTTCCTGCCTCACCCCTCTGGCTCACCAATCTCAGCAGCGACCAAGAATGGCTGATCCTGCTTCATAAATTCTATTACGCCGTCGGGCTCGGCATCGCCTATCACGAAACGAAGGATCCTCGGTACGCCCAAAAATGGGTTGACCTCATCAGCTCCTGGATCCGAACTGTTCCGCTCGATTTCCTCCCGAGCGACGTCGCGGGACGGCGGATCCAGAATTGGATCTTCGCCCACTACTATTTCATGAACACTCCTCTGCCGAGCTGCATCACTCCTGACTTCTACCGTTCCTTTCTGGTATCGCTGCACCACCAGGTCTCGTACCTTCGAGACCATGTCACGCCGGCTCGCAATCACCGCACGTTGGAACTCTGCGCGATCTTCTTAGCTTCCGTTGTGTTTCCGGAGTTTGCCGAATCCGCCGAATGGCTGCGATGGTCCAAAGACGAACTGCTGAAGAATATTCACTCCGATCTCCTGCCCGACGGGGTCCATTGTGAACAATCGACCGACTACCACCATCTGGTCCTCAAGAATTACCTCTGGGTCAAGAAGCTTGCGCTCATCAACCAGATCCGGATGTCGGAAGAGTTTGATGCGTTGATACAGAAAGCCTTGGAGTTTTCGCTCTACTGCCATAGACCAGACGGCAGGATCCCAGCGCTGAGCGACGGTGATAGCCGCTGTTTCTTGGACCTTTTGCAACAAGGCTACGACCTCTATGGAGGAGAAGACCTGCTCTATGTGACATCGCAAGGGACAAAGGGACAGCCTCCCATCCTCCGTTCAAAAGGGTTTCCCCACTCAGGGTACTACGTACTACGGAGCGGATGGGGCGATCAGGGCGAAGCCTATCGGGACGAACGCTATTTGATCTTCGATTGCGGCCCTCTGGGCGCAGGCAACCATGGGCACTTAGATCTCCTCAGCTTTGAAGCGTACGCCTATGGCACATCGCTTATCGTGGATCCAGGCCGTTACACCTACGACGAATCAGGACCTGTTAATTGGCGTGTCCGTTTTCGTAGCACGGCCTCCCACAATACGGTGCTGGTGAATGGTCGGAATCAAACGCGGTACGAGTGGAGAAAGAATCGCTTCAGGATTTCTGGCCTTGAGCCGGAACGGGAGATCAAGGCGTACGTCAATGAACCCAGACTCGATTATCTGCATGGGGTTGCCAGGAGTCATGAATACCCCGTTGTTCACGAGCGGAAGGTGCTATTCATCAACGGGGAATACTGGGTGATTGTCGACCTCTTGCGAGCCACTGAATCCCATACGTACGACCTGTTGTTCCACCTGTCGCCTCCGGCGCAGGATCGGGTCTCGGTCATGCTGTCCGACAACACGCTGTCGATCCGTTCGCCGCAACTTATTCTCGCTCAGCCTCTCATTCCGAACATGCGCCTGTCTATCCAGGAAGGCTTTGTGTCCCCCTCGTACGGCGAAAAACAGCACGCGCCGATCGTGCGGCTGACTCAACAAGACTCAAGTACATGCTTCCTCACCGTACTGTATCCCTACAAGGGCGACGAACCGAACATCTCCGTTGAGACGCCGGAATCTGATCGAGGCCCTCAGGCCCTCCTTTTGGGCGAACGATCATCGGCACAGATCACCATTGTTCACAATGGACGACGATATACCGATGAACTGTTATTCGCCGACCAGCCTGACCAGGGAATCAGAATGTCGGGGACCTCCTCCACCAGTCATGTGCACGTCTCCCGTACGGACCAGGACGATCGTCTCCTATTTCGGTACCAGGCCTAAACTATGATGGACCCTGCTGTGATCAACAACGGGTTTTCATCCTCACATCCCACGAATACTGTGCTCAATGACCTCCCAACGGATACTCGCCTTCCACAGCTGCCGATCATCCTAGACATGGAGATCATGAGGGAAAAGTTCCAAGACTGCCTCTTCGTATCAATCAATGATCAAACACAGTTTGTAGTCCGGCAATGCGAGATCATACAGATTCGGTACAAACCGGCCTCGTCCTGCATGGTCAGCTATCGCCTGGGCATCGAGAACACGTCGACAAGAGAGCATGGAGAACAAATCTTATGCGGCCGTGCCTTCCCAGAGGGCTGTTCGCAATCACAATGGGAGAAGGCTGGTGCCCGCGCTCTTGTTCAGCCTTGCTTCGGGAAGCCACTGATCCATCTCAGCGATCTCGAGATGGTCCTCTGGAGCTTTCCGAGCGATCGCAAGATGCACACGTTGCCGGCCGCTATTGATGCAACCCACAGCACGTCTGAAACTCCGCCGAGCTGGCTCCTATCGCATGTAGGCACAGGGTGGCGCGTGGCCCACTCGAGGTCCCGACTGATGCACTATGTTGGGGAACACAGCTGCACAATGCAGACATCGATTGAACTGATCCACCCGTCCCAGAATACGAGACAGACGCTGACCATCTTCGGCAAGACCTACTACAACGAGGACGGCGTCCAAACAGATCGCGTCATGCGCCAACTATGGGACAGTGCCCCCAGACGGAGTGGGCAGCTGCATATGGCGCAACCCTTGTGGTACGACGCCCGACTCAAGACATTGTGGCAATTGGGTATTCATGGCACCACGCTGGAAAACAACTCCTTTGAAGCCCCAGCCGGTATTCCCATTCTGAAGAAAGCCGCTCACGCAGTCGCCACATTCCACACAACCCCTGTGTCGAATATTCCACCGATCACCGTATTGGAGCTGCTCGGCAAGCTCGAAGTAGTGACATCTATGTTGATGCGGTGCCGACCTTCTTGCCGATCCATACTTATCCCGCTACGAGATCGGTTAATAGATCAGGCCAAAACCATTTCTGTTGAACCGACCACGACGCTACACGGTGATCTCCATATGAAGAATCTGTTCCTGACACACGACAGGATCGCCTTGATCGATCTCGACAACGTTTGTCAGGGACATCCTGGTCAGGATATCGGCAGCTTTGTTGCCGGGTTGCTGACGGGGGCACTGGCGAAGCAGATGCCGTTGTCTCAAGCGGCAGGTCCACTGCAGACATTTCTCCAGCACTACAATCAATGCGCACCATGGAAGCTTGATCAGCCAACGCTCGCCTGGTTTACCGCCGTGGCCTTGGTTACCGAGCGTTCGTATCGATGCGTAACCCGTCTCAAGGACGGTCGACTAGGATTGTTGGACAGTCTGCTGAACCTTGCCCACGAAATTTCCAAGGTCTGTGCATTACCTTCTCCAACTGACGAATCGACTGCCACTTGTGAAAGGACCAGTGAACAGTGAGCGCCCAGACAACACTCCGCCCAACCACCGTCCACCTGGTTCACCACGGTGAAAGTCTGCTGAACCGAGAGAAACGCGTGTCTGGTCAGCTCGGCACCTCACTCTCTTCAAATGGTGTCCGACAGGCCCGGCTACTGGCTGATCAGCTTCGGGATGTCTCTTTAACAGGGATCTACACGAGCGGCCACGACACAAACCATAGCCTGAAAACATGGCACCTATAGAGGTCATCGAAACAGAGGCGGCCAACAAACCGATGGTCGACGCTGATTGGCCAACGATGAAACAAAGGTTTCAACAGTTCACAAGTCCGGGTACCGCATCCGAGATCCTTCGATCTTGCCTGCCTGAACTGGCGAGTACTTCTCGTGGGATCAGCGACTGTACCATTCAAGATGCGAGACTGAAGACGTTCATGAAATCGTCAAGTAGGGTCAAATCCACATTGTCTGCTTGCTATCAGCTCACGGTGCAAGAACCCTCAACGAGTCAGGATTCCCAACGTCTGGTCTACCTCAAGGCCTATCTGAACGGCCGCAGTGCCGAGGTCTTTCGCTGTCTCGGCCATGACCGACATGCCGAACAGGCGCTTGACCAGGCAGTGACTCACGTGCCGAAATATGATGCCGTCATCTGGCGATTCCCCCACGATCCCGTCCTTCCCCATTTGTCTCAACTCATCAATCTTCAGGCCGTTGGGGAACACCTCCCATCGGAAGGCTTGAGCCGAATCGGCATGAGCGGAACACCGCACGTGACGGCAAGCCACGTCGTGAACTACCGACCGGAAATACGGTGCACGAACCGCTATGACTTGTACGATTCCATCCAGAACCGCTCGTACCAGATGTTCGGCAAAACATTTCGTCAGAACGAGGGACGATCCCTCTGTGCACGACTCCAATACTTCTGGGACCGGTCCCGTCATGACTCTGATGCCATGACCGTCGCACAACCGCTTGGGTACAGCGCATCGGCGAATACCGTGTGGCAACTCGGCGTACCCGGTAGACCGCTCCTCCAGATTTTGAACCCATCGAACTCTGACCAGTACATCGCGGAACTCGCACGAGGCTTGGCTTCGCTGCATACCAGTCACGTAGTCGGCTTGCTGACGCATCAGCCAGTCGAACATATCGCCGAGGTTGGCAAGAAACTAGCGAAACTCTCAGACGCCGTCCCATCCCTCGCGAAAACATGTATGGCCATGGCCGATGACCTCGAACAGACCGCGCCTCAGGCATCAACTATTCCTTCGTGTCCTATCCATTGGGATTTTCACATTCAACAGCTACTCGCCCACCAGGGACAGCTCGTGTTCTGTGATCTTGATGAGCTAGTCCTCGGAGACCCGGTTCAGGATCTTGCTAACTTTATAGTCGATCTACATTTCCGTGGGTTGGACCGGCAATTTGTGCGGGATCTCGCGACTCGGCTGTATCAGGCCTACCGCCAACAGGTGGAATGGGACGTCCCGATCGAGCGGTTGACCTGGCATACCCGGCTCCAATTCATCAATAAGGCCTATCGGCATTACGTGCGGTTCGCGCCAGGATTTGAGGGAACCGTCGAGGAAATTATCCGGTGGGCCGGAAGAGGATTCAGTCTATGAGAGACCAGTCTGAGCACAAGACGGCGAGTACCGAGAAACCCCACATTCTCATCTATTGTCAGCACATCCTTGGGATGGGCCATCTCATCCGCAGCATGGCTATCGCACGCGCGCTTAGGAATTGCACCGTTGTGTTTGTAAACGGAGGCGAATCACTCTCCGGCGTGGAGGTGCCATCGTGGGTCACGATCGTCAACCTGCCCCCGATCACGTCAGATAGCGAATTCCAAGGACTGAACATTCATGGCAAGGACACCACCCTTGAGCAGATCCAACTGGCCAGAAAGCACATGTTGTTCGAGCTTTTCGGGCACTTTCGTCCCGACGTCGTGGTCATCGAACTCTTCCCATTCGGGAGAAAGCGGTTTGCCTTCGAATTACTGCCGTTGCTGGCGCACATCCGTCTCTCCTCCCCGTCTACCAAAGTTGTCTGTAGCCTGCGAGATATTCTCGTGACAAAACCGGATCAGGTTCGTCACGAAGGCTGGGTCGTGAGCCTGATGAATCGGTACTTCGATCTGCTCCTGATTCACTCGGACCCGACCTTTCAGACGTTGGATGAAACCTTTTCACGCTGCCAAGATCTCCGATGCGATGTTCAGTACACGGGCTTTGTCGCCCAGGAATCCAATATACCGATGGAAACAGTCCTGGCAGGAGAGAAACCGGTATCCAACGGCACTCCGCTGGTGCTTGCCAGTATCGGCGGAGGGCGCGTGGGCTACGAACTGCTCGACGGGAGTATTCGTGCCTCCGTTCTGCTGATTCGGAGAGTGCCCCATCGGATGCTGCTGTTCACGGGTCCCTATATGCCCGAGCACCAGTATGCGCAACTCCACGAGCTTGCAGCTCAGTACTCACACATCGGGGTCCGTCGCTTTACCTCATCCTTCGAATCACTCATGCAGCAGGCCGCCTTGTCCATCTCAATGGCGGGTTACAACACCTGCATGAATCTGCTGAATACCGGTACTCGCGCGCTCGTGTGGCCCTTTACCGGTCACAAGAATGATGAGCAAACCATTCGAGCACAGAAACTGGAACGACTTGGGCTCCTGACCCTGCTGAAGCCTACCGATCTCAGCCCAGCGAGGTTGGCAGAAAAGATTGTGGCATCCCTGAGTCGTTCTCAAATCCATGCTCCACATTCCATTAATACTAACGGTGGACGAGAGACAGCCATGGCGATTGAACGACTGGCGTCACAGCCACACGGTCGGACTCTCAGTGCGAGCAGAGCCTCGACCTCGGCACCCATACATCAACCTGGCCAATGGCTCACCGAGCTCAAGCACTTTCTCGATACAAAGGAGGCTGACGGCCGAGACCTCCACATTTTTCTTCGCGATGATGATGTCGACGAAGATGAAGACTCGCTTAAGCATCTGCTTGATCTTGCACTGGCCCGAAGTGTGCCGATGAATCTAGAAATTATCCCTGGTCGTCTCACGCCGGCCTGCACGACCATTCTCAAGAACGCCCTTCGGGCCGACCATGCTCTGTTGAGTCTGGACCAACATGGCTGGATGCACAGCAATCACGAGCCGGAGGGACGCAAATGTGAATTCGGCCCTTCCCGCTCGTTCACGCAGCAACTGAACGACATCGCACAGGGGAAAGCCCTTCTTGAGGCCACATTTGAAGAGTTATTCTTCCCAGCCTTCACCCCGCCCTGGAATCGCTGCACCAAGGACACGCATCACGCTCTCGATGAACTCGGCTTTCATGTGTTGTCGAAGGATCTGGGAAAGAGCTGTGTCACCGAGTACCGGTTCTCAGAAATTTCCACGACGCTGGACCTCTACACCTGGAAAGAAGGGGCGCGTATGAAATCTCCGCATGAGATCGTACGTGAACTCATGACGCAGTGGGACAGGCTCCCCGTCGTAGGACTGCTGTTGCATCATAACGTCATGGCCCCGGACGCATTCAGTTTTCTTGATCAGATTCTCTGTGAGCTCATTCGCCGTTCCATCGTACGGTTCCATACGTTTCGCACCTTGCTGCCGCTCACACGAGAACCACAGGTGGTACCACGATGAGACAGACGGATATCGCTCGTCGAGGGTACGCTCGATTCCGAGCCATCATCGTCTCGCACTTACGCTCGGCCAAGCGCCATCTGGCCCTGGCCGCCGGCTGTCTGTTGGGTGTCACCCTCATGCAGCTTGTGGCGCCATGGCCGCTCAAATTCATTTTTGACTACATCCTGCTCCAGAAACCGATCCCTTCCTCATTGGCATTTCTTGAGAGACTCTCCCAATCATGGCCATTGTCTCTGTTGGCCGGCCTGGCTGCATCGATCGCCGTGATCGCATCCATGAACGGTGCCTTGTCCTATGCCCAATCATTTGTCACGAGCAAAATCGGCCATCGCTTGGTGTTTGCGATCCGACGACACCTTTTTGCTCACGTCCAAGGGCTCTCGCTGTCCTTCCATTCGCAAACCCGTTCCGGCGAACTGCTCACGAAACTCGCTGGTGATACCCAAACCCTGAAGAATGCCTTCACGGACATTCCGTTAACCGTGTCCGGCCACCTCCTCACATTCGTCGGCATGTTTACGGTCATGTTTGCCGTCAATTGGGAACTGAGCCTGATCATCTTGGCCACGATGCCGATTCTCGTGAGCGCTCTTTTCATCTTAAATCGTAAAATTCTGGCGACGACACGCGATCAGCGTGAGCGAGACAGTCATATGGCCTCGCGACTGAATGAGCTGCTGTCGTCTATCTCGGTCGTGCAGACCTTCGGGCGAGAACGGGTCGAGCAAGATCGGTTCGACCAGGAAAGTGCCAAACACCTTCACACCGGGCTTCGAACGGCCAGAACCACCGCGGCAGTCACGCGAGTCGTCTCCATCATCGGTGCCGTCAGTACGGCCGCCACCGTGTTTTTGGGAGCATGGCAAGTCCTCAAGGCGCGCATGACCCCAGGAGATCTTTTGATCTTCGTCAGCTATATGAAGAATCTCTACAGTCCCATCAAGGACCTGTCCAAGTTGTCGACTCAATTTTCCCAGGCCATGGTCAGCGTCCGACGCATTGCCGATTTGCTCGGTAATGAACCCGACATTCAGGACCGCCCAGACGCCATCAAGGTGGATCATCTGATCGGCGACATCCGTTTGGAACATGTCTCATTCAGCTATCTCGAAGGATGTCCCGTGCTCCATGACCTCTCCCTCCAGATTGCGCCCGGTCAGCGAGTGGCGCTGGTCGGTCCATCTGGAGCCGGAAAATCGACGGTCCTTAACCTGCTGCTCCGACTCTATCAACCGTCGGAAGGCACGATCGCTCTCGATCGGAGGAACCTTGTCGTCTACGAGCGCGAATCGCTCCGTCACAACATCGGCGTGGTGCTCCAGGACACTCTGCTGTTCAGAGCCAGCATCGCGGAGAACATTGCGTACGGCATCGAGCAGGCGGCTCGCGAGCAGATTATCGAAGCGGCCAGGGAGGCAAATGCCCACGAGTTCATCGTGGCCCTGCCGGACGGATACGACACTGTCATTGGAGAACGCGGCAGCACCTTGTCCGGTGGCCAACGGCAACGGATCTGCCTTGCACGAGCACTCGTCAAACAACCGTCCATTCTCATGCTGGATGAACCCACCGCGTCACTGGATCATCGATCGGCCACCTATATTCGTGAAGCCATCACACGCATCCAAGCAGATCGGACCACGATCGTCATTACCCATCACTTGGTTGGAATGGACTTGTTCGATCGCATTTTCGTTTTAGACCAAGGCCGCTTGGTCGAACAGGGCACACACCGCCAATTGCTGGATCAGCATGGGCTCTACGCCGGCCTCTACGCGCAACAATCGGATGTCTACGTCCGTCCTCAATCTGGCCATCTGACGTAGCCCAACATATTTTTCGATGCTGTACACCAATAAGGTAACGCCAGCGCGGCCTTTTCGTCTAACACCCATGAACCGCGGGCTTCCCATACGACGGATCCTCATAGCGGCAACCTGTACGTTATCGCTGACCACCGTCGCCTATGCGGCAGAGGAAACCGCGGATAGAACACTACAATCTTCAACACCGTCGTCAAACGAGCCTTCGGCAACCAATGGTCCAATTCTTCCGACGTACAGTCACACAAACGGTCAGACGACCGGTCCACTCGTGGAGCCCTTTGATCCGAACGCGCCACCAAGAGCCACGATCCCCATCGGACCCAATCTGTTTGTCGGCGGTTATGTGTCACTCGAGGGAGAATCCAATCGCAACTACCGACTCTCGTCCAATCCGGGCGAAGCCGACAGCATCCTGACACCGATCCTCGCCCCTGCATTCGCCTATGAGCCGAATCAATATCTTCAAATTTATGTGAATCCGATCCTCGAACTACCGGTCGCCGTAGAGGAGGTCGAGGAGACGACACAGACAAAAGAATTGAATCTCAACTTAGCCTTCCTCACGGTCAAAAACATTGTCCCAGGCACACGATTCCAAATCGGACGACAGCGTTTTATCGACTCCAGACGCTGGCTGTTCAACGAAAATATGGACGCGATCAGGCTGGGTTATCAGCATGAACAATTTTCGCTGGAGCTGTCGGTCAGCCAACTGAACCTCGTGCAGCGGAATCTCCTAAGACGGGAAGCGGAAGAGGACGAGGAAGGGTTCGTCAATTATTACGCCTATGCCAACTACAAGTTCGGCAAAAAAAACCATATCGGACTCTTTGCACTCTATCAGGATCAGCAACGGCTCGGTACGGCCCAACCTCTCTATGTTGGGCTCCAGTCCGGTGGGAGACTGTTAGGCGACTTGAAGTACTGGCTCCAAACAGCCATCGTGCGTGGGTCCAGCGGCGGGAACAGTATTCGAGGAGAGGCGATCGACGTCGGACTGACACAGGTTTTCAACGGATCTTGGGAGCCGTCTCTTACTGTCGGTTATGCCTATGGGACCGGTGACAACAACCCTGATGACAAAGTCGATACATCATTTCGGCAAACCGGGTTTCAGGGCAATTCCGATAAATTCAACGGCGTCGCTCGGTTCAAGTACTATGGCGAAGTACTCGACCCACGACTGACCAACCTCATGGTCTTTACCGGCGGCGTAGGGATCAAACCGTTCGCTAAGACTTCCTTTGACCTGGTGTACCATTATTACATGCAAGACCATGAGTCGGAGCGGATTCGTGGCTCCGATCTTTCAACCGATCCAACCGGACTCAGCAAACATATCGGCAGTGAAGTCGATCTTGTGGTGGGCTATCAAGGCATACCTCACCTACAAACCAAGTTTGTCCTTGGATATTTCTTTCCTGGAAAGGCCTTTACTCAATCGTGGCACGACGGGGCCATGCTCGCCACCATCCTCTTACGATACAACTTCTACTGACCCTAGGTGTACGGCAGAAGTCATCCCGCATCGTTCTCACCTGGTTCAAAATCCAATGGCGAATCCACCGCCTCCACCAAGACCGATTCCAGTTCCACCCCCAAGCCCAATTGAGAATCTGGGCCGTGGTTGGGTGTTGTCATACGATTGAGCGGGCCAGGAATGGAGGTGCTTAATGATCACAACCGGATACCGATATTCCACGTCGTCGAGGTAGTCGATCTTGGCTCCGAACACTTCTCCGACAACGGTCATCGCCGATCCCTCGACAATCGTCGCTGGGTCGAGAAACTCTTGCTGGAGCGCCAGAAATCGCCCCTGCGATTGTTGGCGGTCGAGAATCGGTCTCTCTCTTTTGTCGAGCGGCACCTGCAACAGTTCGATCTGCGTGCCTTCCTTGAGCCGCTTCGCCTTGAGGACCACTCCACCGAGAACCACGATCTTTCCCTGGTACGACTCCGAAGCACTCGCCAGCTGGCGAAAGCCAACGGCTCGGTCAACGAGAGGCTCGAGCGCTTCTGGGATAATCCCCGGTGACGAACAGGCTGTAGCCAGGATAAACACCCCCACCCACGATGACTTGAAAGAGGCAAGATGCATAGGCACACTATAGCGCGAAGGTGCGGTGGTTTCTACTTGGCATCGTGTGCAATTAGGGGTTTTCTCCCCATACGTTCTTCAGTTATGATGCAGGACCGAGCCATGATAGTAAGAAACCGACTGGCTCGCCAATGCACGATCCCCGTAGAGAGGTGAAGATGTTCAGATTCCTCCTGGCCGCCCTATTGTCGTTTCTACCGTTGAGTCTCTCCTCCTGTGATAAGGCCTACATGGCCACCATGGAGAAAATGGGGTATGCCAAGCGCGATATCCTGAGCAGCCGTGTCAAATCGGCGCGAGATGCGCAGGAAGACGCCAAGCAAGAAATTCAAACCACACTCGAGCAATTCGGCAAGGTCGTCGCTTATGAAGGCGGTGATCTCGAAGCCACCTATAAGAAGCTGAACGGAGAACTCGAGAACAGCGAAGACAGTGCCAAGGCCGTCAGGAAGAAGATCTCCGACGTCGAAAGTGTGGCGGACGCCCTCTTCTCGGAATGGGAACAAGAACTCGGTCAATACTCCAACGCCGACCTGCGCCGGAAGAGCCAAGCCAAGCTCACCCAGACTAAAAGCCGCTACCGTGACATGCTCGCGGCCATGAAACGGGCGGAGCAGCGCATTGAACCGGTCCTCAAACCGCTGCGCGATCAGGTTCTCTATCTGAAACACAATCTGAATGCGCGGGCACTCTCCGCCATCAAAGGTGAACTCGTGAAAGTGGATGCGCAGGTCGATCAGCTGGTGAAAGATATGAACCGTTCCATCGCCGAAGCCGACAAGTTCATTCAGACGATGGAGAAGGAGTCAGACTGATTGTGCCAGACTCGAGAAGGTTCTGAGGATTCTATATGAGGATCGACGACCAACGCGAAAGCGACAACATTGAAGATCGTCGCGGGATGGGCCCTGCTCGTATCGGCGGACGAGGAGGCTTCGGCATCGGCACGATTGTACTGGCCTTGGCCGTCAGCTATTTCACCGGTGTCAATCCGCTGACCGTCCTCAATCTCCTGACAGGCGTCCAGAGTGTGACCGAATCGATCTCGCCCTCGTCTCCATCACAACCAGGCGCGGTCGGTGCCCCGAAAGATGAACTGGGTCGGTTTGCGTCCATCGTCTTGGCCGATACCGAAACAACATGGCGAGAGCTTCTCGGGTCACGATATCAAGATCCGCGCATGGTGCTGTTTACCGGAGCGGTGCAATCAGCCTGTGGGACCACCTCCTCAGCGGTCGGTCCGTTTTACTGCCCCAACGACCGTCGAGTTTATCTCGACCTGGCGTTCTTCAATCAGCTGGCACATCAATTGGGAGCAACGGGGGACTTTGCCCAAGCCTATGTGATCGCGCACGAAGTCGGCCATCATGTGCAAAATGTCCTGGGCGTCGCTGAAAAAGTGCATCGTCTCCAGCAGCGGGCCTCCGAAGCGGAGGGCAATGCCTTGTCGGTTCGCATGGAGCTCCAGGCCGACTGCTATGCCGGTGTGTGGGGTTACCATGCCAAACGTAACCGGAACCTGATCGAGCCGGGAGATTTTGAAGAAGGGCTCCGCGCAGCGGCAGCCATTGGCGATGACCGACTGCAGAAGATGTCGCGTGGCCACGTCCAGCCGGAAAGCTGGACTCACGGCTCATCCGAACAACGGATGACCTGGCTGAAGCGTGGGCTGGAGTCCGGGGATCCGTCTGTCTGCAATACCTTTGAGAACCATCGTCTATGAGCAACCCAGTTCCTGCGGCAAAAAGCAGCTTTCTTGCGAAAACACTCGGGCCCCTGCTGTCCGACCCACCCTGGGCCGCCAAATCGTTTATGGCCGCAAGCGCCACAACCGTCGCCGGATTCGGCGCATGGCTCAGCGATATGATGTCGCCGGCACTCGCCCGCGGGGGCGCCAGCTTTCTCGGCGGATTCTTGCTCGGCTGGGCCTTTCGGAAAACCCTCAAGGTTGCGCTGTTGATCACCATCTCATTGGCGGCGCTCGTGGTCATTCTCAAAACCACCGGCTGGATTCACCTGGAATGGAACTTGATCCAGAGCGATGTAAATCGCACGCTCGACTGGGCCCGAGGCCAAGCTCAGAGCTTGAAGGAAGTGGCAGTCGGCTATCTCCCCTCAGCCGGTGCCGCCGGCGCCGGCGCCTTTTTTGGGGTTCGGGGGAAATAGCGACATCCTCATACCCCATCCGTACATCCTGACAATGCACGAACTTTCCCTCAGTTCTTCCTCACCGATTTCACATCCAGCATTCCCAAATAGTGCCCCTCGATTGTGACCTGATCTCCGTCTTTAAGGAGGACAGGCCCCATCTGACAGAGCGCCGCATAGCTGGCCTGAATCATCCCACTCCCATCATCAACCAAAAAATTCTGGACGCACTTCTCCAGTTTCGAGCTACTTCCAATGAAGTGCTGCATCTGATACCCACTGACCATCCCCGTGACTTGGACGACTTTCATCTTGTACGCTTCGGGGTACGCCTGCAGGGAGTTGATCGAGACCGGATCTGCAGCCCACGCAACGGGGACCAACCACACAAGGCTGATGAGTGTCAATTCTACCAAGCGTAGAATCCTGTTCATGACGACCCTCCTCTTCATGGAACATGATGCGTGGGGAACACAGCTACGGAGCCTGGCGCAGTGCTTGCCCGGTGGCGGCGCTATAGGCCTCCGCGAGTGTATGCACCTCGATCACCTGGATGGAGCGCTCGGCACCGGTAAAGGCAAGACGACTATTATCCAATGCATCCGGCACGATCATCGTGGTCTTTCTCAGATCTCGACAGGCATTCATCTTATCCATGAGTCGCCCCACGGCTTGAATCTCTGCATCCGGCTCAATCGTGCCCGACATGCAGATATCCTGACGAATTGGATCGCCAAGCAGGGCGGCAGCAACACCCACAGCAAAAATCCCTCCGGCACTGGGTCCATCTACTGGGTCCGGAACGAGAATCCGGATACTAAGATAGTGCGGGTCATAGCCTACCGCCCTTGAGGCCACTGCGACCGCCGTACGAAAAGAATGAGCAGAGACAGGCATTAAGTTGGAGTCACCAAGAATCTCTGGGCCTCTTCCGTCGGCCTTGTACCCGACCATGAGTTGCGCCACGTATCCCCTCCATGAACCAGTGATGGAACCGACACGATCCTGCCCAACACTCAAGAGGGGCAAGGACAATGTGACGTCTGAAAAGGGCAAGGGCTTCCTCCCCTGTGGTTGCTGTGAAAATTCGGACGAGACGGTATTCGCAACTGATGGAGACGGTGGAGGAAAATTGCGGTTTGGCGACGCCTTCGGCATCGGAGAAATGATCAGCGGTGAATAGGTCTTCGCCTCTCCCACTTGCCGACAACCCGGGTATTCACGGTCCGTATACAGATCCGCTTGCCCTGACCTGGGACAGACCCAGGTCTCGGCCCACGAGGAGCACTCAAAGAGTGAGGCGATGGCATAAAGGTTGAGAAGAGCAATGGAAACAATCTGGATTCGTCGACTAATGGTTTGAGAGCGGGATTGACACATGACCGGCTACCAATAATCGTAGCCTTTGAAGCCTATCGTTTAAACCAGATTTCGTCAAAAAGAAGCGAGGGTACTGCGGTAGAAACCGGTAACGATTCGAATTAGTAGGCTGAGGGCATTTTCAACATCCTACCCCGGCAGGGCCTGATACCAGCCATTAGCCTGTACGAGGGTCATTTTACTGTCGAAGAGTCTGCTGATCTGATCGCTCGTGAGCAAGGTTGATTTGGCACCGTCGGCCACGATTTTCCCAGCTTTGAGGAAAATCACGCGATCGATCTCCGGTGGGATTTCATGCAGGTGATGCGTCACCAGCAACAGGGTCTTGCCTTTGCTGATTTGCGAACGCAATAGATCAAGGTAGTGAAAGCAGGCCTTCGGATCAAGGCCGCTGGTTGGCTCATCAAACACGAGTACTGGGGGATCATGCACCAAGGCTCGCCCGAGCAAGAACCGTCGCTGCTCACCGGTGGACAAGTGACCGAAGCGGCGGCCGGACAGATCCATTACTCCCAATTCCTGCATCACCTCATAGGCCCTGGTCTTCTGTGTCTTGCTGAACTCTTGATACGCGTAGATATCGTTGCAGGCATAGAAGCCTGAGAGAATCACATTGAGCCCTTCGGCACAGATCAGGTAATCCCGTTGGAGATCGTGTGACACGATACCGATCTGTTTTCGCACGTCCCAGACATTCCAGCGCTCCTCGCCGAAAAGCGCCCACCGCGTCTCATCCTTCGACATGGCATGCACTTCACCCGAAAGCAACTTGAGCAGCGTGGATTTCCCTGCCCCGTTGGGTCCAAGAATCACGGCATGCTCACCCTCTCTAAGAGAAAATGAAAAGTCCGAGAAGACACAGGTGTCGCCTCGATACACCGTCGCATGCCGGATTTCGACGATCGCCTTCGTGTCGGCTGAAGAACAAGACGGCACGGCAGGAACTAGAGCTGGACGACCGGCTGGTTTCCCACCTCGTCGTGCCTGCTCAAGACCAGCTCGGGCGAGCGCATCCACCCGCTCATTCTCCGGATGCCCGTTATGCCCCCTGACCCAATGCCATTCGAGGGTATGGTTGGCAGCTAATTCATCAAGCCTCCGCCACAAGTCCTCATTTTTGACTGGATCCTTCCCGGCTGTTCTCCAGCCCCGTTGTTTCCAACTGTGGATCCATTCGCTGATGCCTTTTTGCACATACTGTGAGTCCGTGTAGACCCGCGCCTGTACCGGCTGAGCGAACGACTGCAAGGCTTCAATGACCGCGAGTAATTCCATTCTGTTATTCGTCGTCGCCGGCTCGCCACCGGAGAATTCGGTTTCGACGTTCCCATCTCGCACCAACACACCCCACCCCCCAGGCCCGGGATTCCCGCTGCAGGCCCCATCGGTGTAGATCTCAATCATAGGCTGTATCCTTTGACTAAATCGTTTCGCCTCGGCGATTGTACTATGTGTCTTTTCACAGAGCCAGAGTGAATTCCGTGACTCGAACAAGTTACTTGGGTACAATGACCTGGCACTGACGCTCACATTTTGCAGAGAGTCTCATCTTGCGTGCATTGTTCCTCATCGGCACTGGCGGGTTCATCGGCTCCATCTTGCGCTACCTTGTGAGCGGCTATGCGCAACAACTCAGCAAGAGTATTCAATTTCCATTCGGCACCTTGGCCGTCAATCTTGTGGGATGCGCACTGGTTGGCTTTCTCGCCGAATTGGCCGATCATCGAGGCGTCATTCCCGCGGAGGCCAGGTCTTTTCTGATCGTCGGAATACTGGGCGGCTTCACAACCTTTTCGGCCTTCGGCAACGAAACGATGAATCTGCTTCGCGATGGAGAATTGTGGTTGGCTTTCGGAAATATCATCGGCCATACAATCCTGGGCCTTGGCGCAGTCTGGCTTGGTTATTCCACCGCCTATCTACTCTGGAAGTGAATCATGCGTATTGAACAGGGTTGCCTGCTAAGAATCTATGTCGGAGAAGGAGATAAACACGCTGGACATCCCCTCTATGAGTGGATCGTTACACAGGCTCACGCGCGGCAACTGGCCGGAGCCACCGTCTACCGAGGGCTCATGGGATTCGGTCCCCACACCCGCGTGATCCACACCTTCAAAATCGAACGATTGGCTGAAGATCTGCCCATCACCATTGAAATCGTCGATTCGCGCGATAAGGTCGAAGGGTTCCTTGCCTGGATCGAACAGCAGATCAGCTCGGGCTTAGTCATCACCCTACAGACAATCGAGATTCGTAAGGTTGAGGGGCGCGGGTTGCAATAGGACCTACCACTACACGACCGGGAGACTGGCCGGCTATATTCGAGAGAAGTTACCGCTTGGTTCTTCGTGAAAGCGGTGCACACAGGATCCCAATTCCTGCTTTCCTTGCAGCCTTCTCCAACGCGTCATCAGCCGTCGCTAAGTCGGCCCCACGTCTAATCGCCACATCTAGGTAGGACGCATCATAAGCAGACAACCCATATTCGCGGCCCAGCGGCAGGATTCCTGAGATCTGGGTAGCGATCGGCACAGAGACTTTCTGAACCGGTAATGCCTCCAACAGATCAAGAAATCGAACAATCTCAGTCTGACCAAGACGCTTGCGCCGTTCACCGACCAAGAGGCCATTGGCGATTTCTAGCGCCCAAATAGACGGAACCAGCACAGGCCGCCCTTCCACCTCTTGTAAAACCTGGTCGGCATAGGGACTGTGTTCATCAGGAAAACACCAGGCCAGCGCCACCGAGGCATCAAGCACCACGCTCTTCACAATCGTCTCCCCTCTTCGATCATCTCCTTGACAGTTATCCGATCGGGCTTCACCCGTGCGCGCAGATCACGCATACGCTCGATCAGCGTCGCATGCATCATCCGCTTTGCAGGCTCCTCAACTGGAACCAGCCGTGCCGCAGGCACGCCGTGCCGGGTGATGATAATCGTCTCCCCCTTGCTCACCCGCTCAAGCAAGGCTGCCAAATGTGTCTTGGCTTCAAACGCCCCAATGGTTTTCATGGTTAATTCCCTCTACAGTCTAGTCTGCAACTAGTTTAATTTTATCTTCCTTCGATAGTCACGTCAATGCACCATGATTGCACACTTCCCAGGCCTCGAAACCCAGCTAGTGGTCGTTTGGATTTGGCCCCCTGCGCAAATGAAACTGGGCTCTGCCAAGCGACACCTGTCTATACATCTTGGCACGTATGGCAGTTTTTGCAGCATCTTTGTCATTGTGCCATTCTCAGATTGATAGGAAGATACGGCTCATGAAACAGAACGGAAAAACAACCAAGCATCGGCCGCGCACCATCGCCTTACTTGGTTTCGATGGTGTCGCAGCACTCGACATCACCGGCCCCTACGAGGTCTTCTCCCTGCCATCCTTTCTCGCACAGGACAAGGCAGTGCCGCCCTATCGGATCGTGCTCCTTGCAGATCAAGCAGGACCAGTCCGCTCCGTATCAGGACTCAGCATGATTGCGGATGCCTCGTGGCAGAACTTTCATAACAAGGTCGACACACTGCTGGTCTGCGGTGGACCTGACATGACCGCGCTTCAGCGCAATCAGAAACTCCTGTCCTGGCTCCGCACCATGGCACGCCGCACCAGACGGATCGGCTCGATCTGTACCGGTGCCTTCCTACTCGCAGAAGCCGGCCTGCTCAACAACCGCCGTGCGACGACCCATTGGAGTGAGGTCGAGCGTTTAGCAAAGGAGTATCAGTCGACCACCGTCGAGCCAGACGCAATCTATGTCAAGGACGGTCACGTCTATACGTCAGCCGGAATCACGGCGGGCATGGACTTGGCCTTGGCACTCGTGGAAGAAGATCTCGGGCGTGACATCGCCCTGGCTGCAGCCCGGATGCTGGTCCTGTTTCTGAAACGTCCCGGCGGGCAGTCCCAATTCAGCACACAACTACAAGCTCAGGCCGTCGAGGGGCAACGGTTAGCCGACCACTTGAGCTGGCTGGCGGACCATCACCATAAGCCGATGACTGTGGAGGACATGGCCTCACAAGCCGGCATGAGCCCACGAACCTTCGCGCGTGTCTTCGTCACGGAAACCGGAGACACACCGGCACTCTATTTGGAGAAGCTTCGTTTGGAACATGCTGTTCGCCTCTTGGAAACCACCAACACGTCGCTTGATATCACGGCACAGACCTGTGGTTTCACCGGGCACGAACAGTTACGCCGCACATTCCAGCGGCATAAAGGCATCACGCCACAGGACTATCGACAACGATTTCATACGATGGGACACCAGATCCGTAATGGCTGACGCAGAACATCACCATGGAGGCAACCATGCAAGACGTACAGGAAACAAAGAAACTACAAGTGGCAATCTTATTGTATGACGGGATGACGGCGCTGGATGCCATCGGCCCCTACGAAGTGCTCCAGGCCCCAACACTCAACACCGATGTGCGCTTCGTGGCACGCGAGAAGGGGGTAAAGCAGACAGACTTCGGTAAGCTCCGGTTAACGGCAGACTACAGTCTCGATGAGATTCCCAGTCCCGACATTCTCCTCGTACCAGGAACGGCCTACCCCAAAGCCATCATGGGTGACCTGCAAGTGATCGAATGGATCGCCCAAGTGCACAAGGCCACCAAATGGACCACGTCGGTTTGCACGGGGGCATTGGGCTTGGCAGCAGCTGGTGTGCTCCGTGGATTAAAAGCCACCACCCATTGGCTCGCGCATGACGTACTCAAACAATTTGGAGCAATCCCAACGACAGAGCGAGTGGTCCGAGATGGCAAAGTCTTCACCGCCGCCGGCGTCTCCTCAGGAATCGACATGGCCCTCACACTAGTAGCCGAGGAGTTCGGCGCCAATGCGGCACAACTCACCCAACTCTTGATCGAGTACGATCCGCAACCACCATTCGATGCCGGCAGCCCAGACAAAGCACTCGCGGCAATCGTGAACGAGGCCCGTGAAGCCTTCGCCAAGCTCCAGGCGACGCCACATTGAGCACCTAGCTCGACAAGTCTTCCTTTTTGCGGTCTGTTTTTGGAATAACGAGAGACAAAACTGATCGGGTTATCTAGAGTACCCCATCTAGAAAACACATCTACTCTTCGACAAAATAGTCCTCATCGAGGCGAAGCAGCTTAACTGTTCCAGTTTGTGATACTCCAATACCACTTTCCAGCATTAGCTGGGCAAGTTGGGGACCATCGATAAGGACGATGGTTGTCTGAAGATTGGCAGCGTAGGAACGCGCATCCGCCGTAAAAGTTGACGCTGTGATGAACACGCCTTTACGAGCTTTCTGCCCTTGAAGTGCACCAGCGAATCGTTGGATCTCAGGACGACCTACATTTTCCTTCCATCGTTTAGCTTGAACATAGATGGTGTCCAGTCCTAAACGATCTTCTTTAATGATACCGTCAATACCCTCGTCCCCACTGCCACCGCGAACAGAAGAAGCATCTTCCCGGGAACCACCGTATCCCATTGCCACAAGCAGCTCGACAACTAGTTCCTCAAAGAATTTAGGGGACGCCTGGCGCACACGCTCAAGCACCTCAGCTGCGAGATTAGTTTGCAAGCGACTATATCCAAGTCGAATTTGCTCATCAGGAGTGAGAGGGGTTGTTTCAGCAACAGCCTTGGCCGTTGCAGGTATGGGATCAGAAATCTCGGCACCGGATGTCCTAAATGCAACAAACTCAGGGAAACGCATCAGGTATTGGATATCGATGCGGTCTGGATGCTCCGCTAAGACACCAGTACCTCTGAGCGTAATGCGATAAAGTCCACGCCTTGGACTCTCAGCAAGACCGGCCTGTTTGAGGTAACTCAGTGCCCATGCCACCCGATTGCTGAAAGTAGTCTGGCGGCCGCTTGGTAGCATGGTAGAGAGATCTTCAGCAGAAAGGCTGAGATGTGCGGACACAGTCTGTCGGATGGCAGATGAAGCTTGATCGCCTCCTGAGGAGAGACGCTCAAGGACTGGAAGCATCAATGACTGAAAATCTGGTACCACTATACCTACCTATAGCCATGTAACTATAGCTGGATGCTCTACTCAACTCTTCAAGCCCGGCAAGCCTTTATGGGAAAGAATCTTTTTGACCATTGAATAAATCACGTTCCGAGAGGGTCAAGAATATACTTCAAGGTTAGCTGCATCTTAGTCTGTGAGGTCGGTATCTTTTATTCTACTAGCAATCTTCGGAGTCTTCGTCGTCACATCTGCGTTCTGTGCCCGATGTAAGAGTGCATGGTCCATGAGAACGAGGGCCAACATGGCTTCGGCGATCGGGGTGGCACGGATACCGACGCAGGGATCGTGGCGGCCGTTGGTTTCCACCATGACCGGCTTGCCCTGCTTATCGATCGACTTGCGTGGGATGCGGATGCTCGACGTAGGCTTGATACCAATGGTGACGACGATATCTTGCCCTGTTGAGATGCCGCCGAGAATGCCTCCGGCATTGTTGGAGAGAAACCCTTCTGGCGTCAGTTCGTCGCCATGTTCAGAGCCGCGCTGAGTCACCGAGGCAAAGCCTGACCCAATTTCGACAGCCTTGACTGCATTAATACTCATCATCGCTGCGGCCAGATCCGAATCGAGCTTCGCATAGACCGGCGCACCCCACCCAACCGGCACATGCTCAGCAATCGTCGTAATCTTAGCCCCGACCGAATCCCCGGCCTTCCGCAACTCATCCATGAAAGATTCGAGCTTGGGTACGATATCCGGATCAGCAGAGAAAAACGGATTCTGACTCACCGAGTCCCAAGTCTTGAATGGCAACTCATGAGGCCCAAGCTGGCTGAGATACCCACGAATGACCACCCCATACTTTTCGTTGAGCCACTTCCTCGCAATCGCCGCCGCCGCCACACGTACCGCTGTCTCTCGAGCTGAAGCTCGTCCCCCACCGCGATGGTCGCGAATCCCATACTTCTGCCAGTAAGTGTAATCAGCGTGGCCTGGCCGGAAGGTATCGATCAGGTTACCGTAATCCCGGCTACGCTGGTCTTCGTTGCGGATCAGGAGCGCAATGGGTGTACCGGTCGTCTTTCCCTCAAACACGCCGGAGAGAATCTCGACCGTATCCGACTCTTGCCGCTGGGTCACATGACGAGAGGTACCGGGCTTCCGTCGGTCGAGATCTTTCTGGATATCTTCGGTGGATAGCGTCAGCCCAGGTGGGCAGCCATCGACGACACAGCCAATTGCCGGACCATGGCTTTCACCGAAAGAGGTAACGGTAAAGATTCGACCGAATGTATTACCCGCCATTCTGCCTTAGCTCCCAGCGTGGAAACCCTGTCTTCCCTATACAAATCCAATTGAGAATCCGTTCGCCCTGAGCTCGTCGAAGGGCTCACAACTTAGCCCCTTCCGTTCATGCTTCGACAAGCTCAGCACGAACGTGTCTCTGGAACGCTGCTTGAACAACTCAGGATTCTCCCTGTGACATTCTCTGCACCACTTCCTGACCAATGCGTTCTTGTGTCCAATCAGGATGCTCTGCGGACAAATGCGCCGTTAGCATGCTCTTGGTGGAAGCCCACAGCACAAAACCGATCTGCAGACGTTGAGCAGGAGTCTTTTGGCGCAAGACCTCTACCATGGTCTGATCCAACACCTCCATCTGACCAGCATCGAGTCTCATACAACACTCTCTACGAGAACCATTTCTGTCATCGCATGCGAGGGCCATTGTAAGCGCAAGGGGCCAAACCACGCAATACAACAGAGATTCGTGAGAAATTCTCAACGGGACTGATCGCCGTTGACCACGGGATCCGGTTCCTGTGGTTGGGTCGCCCCCCGCACCATGAACTCAACTGTTTCGACCACCTGCTGCTCCGGCCCGATGAGTGCCAGCCTGTGTGCGCCGGCAACCGGTTCCCAGATGGTCAACTCGCCGGCGGCCCCCATATCAGTACCATTCAACCGCCAGCGGTAGCGCGGATCAGTTGGGTGCGCTTCGAAAAACATCTGTTGTTGTCCAACGGGGATATCCGGGTCCGGTGCGAGCACCATTCCCGCGACGGGATAGACGATCCGTGGCTGTCGTTGAGGGATAAGGGACTTGGCCGCTTGCGGATCCGTTCCGGTGATGAACCATTCCGTTCGCGTCGGTTCACCTGTGCTGAAGCTGACAGTCTTATGCGTGACGCCTTGCGGAATAGTCCGTGCGATCTTGGCACCGTCGCGGTGGAGCCAGTTCATCACATCGAGCCACACGGGAGCTGCGCCGGACACCCCACTGACATTCCACATCGGCTCTCCTGAAAAATTCCCGACCCACACCCCAACCGTATAGCGGTCGGTATAGCCCACGCACCAATTGTCTCGCATATCCTTACTCGTCCCGGTTTTCACCGCACTCCAGAACCGAGAAGCCAACGGACTCTCCCAGCCAAACGTCGCACTCCTGGCCTCACGATCCGACAAGATGTCCGCAATCAGAAATGTGGCTTCTGGTGAAAACACACGCATCTGCTCTTGGCTGGAAACCCCGTCTGGCACAAGCCTGAGTGGAGTTCTAACCCCCCCGTTGGCTAAAGTTCGGTAGGCATTCACGACATCCCACAGTGAGATATCGGCAGAGCCCAGTGCCAGCGACGGTCCATAGAAGTCCCCCTGTTCTTGCAGTCCGGTAAACCCGAGCAACTGCAGCCGACGAACAAATACATCCTCCCGCACCAATCGCAAGACGTTGACTGCCGGCACATTCAGCGAAGAGGCCAATGCCGTTCTTGCGGTCACCAACCCTCGAAATTGTCGGTCGTAATTCTTGGGTCTATAGATTCCGTTCTCAACGGAGACTTCCAGTGGGCTGTCGTCCAACAGCGTGGCAGGCGTCAGCACTTTGGTGTCGAACGCGGTGCCATAGAGAAAGGGTTTCAGGATGGAGCCAGCCTGACGCTTGGCCCGCACTCCGTCGACATGCCGAGCCCGCGAGAGCTCGCCGCTGCTGCCGACATAGACCAGGACCTCGCCGGTCGCATTCTCCACCACCAACACCGCGCCATCTTCAACATGCTGCGAACGAAGTGCCTGCAATTGCTGCCGCAGCGATTCCATCGCCACACGTTGGACCTGTCCATCCAAGGTCGTATTCACCGCTTTGGACTGATTCTTCCCACGGACCTCTGCCCCTGACAGAATCTGGGCCGCAACATGGGAGGCCAGATGTTCCTGCTGGATGAACATCGGCGGTTTGGACAACAGCTCTCGGACATTCTCCATGATCGTGCCACAGGATTCCGCCATCTGTTGTCTCTTGGCCAACACGCAGGCTCTTGCAACGATTCGGTCCATATCCGCATTGGGAGCAGGAAGCAGCGCGGCCAGGATTACAGACTCCATCTCGATCAAGCCATGAGGGCGCTTGCCGAAGAACCCGATGGATGCTGCGGCCAGGCCCTGAATTTCTCCGCGAAAACTCACGAGATTGAGATAGGCTTCTAAAATTTCGTCTTTAGACCAGGTCCGCTCTACGTCCTGTGCGGCCCGCACCTGTTGGACCTTCTGCCACAGCGTTTTGCGATTCGCAGTTCTGTGAAG
This sequence comes from Nitrospira sp. CMX1, assembly GCF_054902215.1. NCBI lineage: Bacteria > Pseudomonadati > Nitrospirota > Nitrospiria > Nitrospirales > Nitrospiraceae > Nitrospira > Nitrospira sp. CMX1. The sequence continues at coordinate 38,235 of NZ_JBUBKD010000057.1, forward strand.
GTTCCTATCCAACAGTGCGACGAGCTGCATCGAGATCGTACTGGCGCCTCGCACACCACCGGCCCCATGGAACAACGCTGATCCCATCGCCAGCCAATCCACCCCGTGATGGTCATAGAAGCGATGGTCTTCAGCTTGCAACATGCTTCGAATCAAGGCGGGAGAGGTCTCGGTCAAGGCCACCCATTCCAACCGTCGCCCCTGCTGCACCACACGACGCTGATCAATCACCATGCCATTTCGGTCCAGCAAAAACGCATCCGACGACCGGTAGCGGTGTCGCACCTGATCAAACGACTGGTCAAACCCGTAAGCGGCACCGCCCTGCAGACCAACCGCCAACAGCAGCAGAAGCCGGACCACTCTCACGAACGTCACCGATTCACCTCGAATTCGTGATTCGGCAGCTCGCCAAGCATCTCCGATGCATACATCGCTTCTACCCGTGTAGCAGGGAGCTGATAGAGCCCGGCTTGATTGAGCCGAACCGTATACTCCACGGTAAAAGTCCCCTTGGGCACATAGGCATAGTAGGCCTTGAAGGCTTCGAACAACCGCTCTTCAAACACCGGCCACACCCGCTTCAGGCACATCATCGACTGACTTCGAATTCGTGATTGGGCAGTTCGCCCAGCATCTCCGGTGCATACATCGCTTCTACCCGCGTAGATGGGAGCTGATAGAGCCCGGCTTGATTGAGCCGAACCGTATACTCCACGGTAAAAGTCCCCTTGGGCACATAGGCATAGTAGGCCTTGAAGGCTTCGAATGACCGCTCCTCAAACGCCGGCCACACCCATCCCTTTCGTACCTCATCCTGCGTCAGCAACTGCCGTTCACGACCGACGCCGCCCATCACGGACGCTCCCCCGGGAATAGGATCATTCACGACCACCCACGTCATATCAGCCTGGGCCTCGATGTCCAGGCGAACCCGTACTACATCGCCTTGCGTCCACTGTCCCGCTTGTTTCTGGCTCACAGACGTCATGGTTTTCACGATTCGATAGCCACTCGAGAACGGTTCCGTCAGAGGAATCGCCGCACGGCTTTGGACCGTCACCCAGGGCTTTCCTGTTCCCTGATGATGGACAGCCACCTCGGCTTGTTGATCAGGCCACGAGAAATACCGTGCCGCGCCTTTCTCTTCCTTCGACCAATTCACGACGTCCGACTGTGATCCCAAACCGGCTGTCGTTGTTCCGGTCATCGCTTCACGCTCGAACGCCGCGGCAAACCTCCGCACCGCCAGAGCACCCCAGGCATTCGCAGTCGTCACATCCCAATGCCCTCTCTTCTGTCGAGCGATCGCCCCACGCATGATTCGCGGCATGTCATCTTTCCACTTCGACGAATCCAACTCTGTCAGCACCAGACGAACGGCATTGGTATCCACCGACGTCATGAGCCACCACAGTTTATCCTCCTGCTCAGTCGAGAACCCCATCGTGGTGCCCTGAAAATTCAATCTAGTGCGAAGAACTTGCTCGCCTTCCGCCTTGCGCTTGGCTTCATCTTTCACGTCAGGCACCCGCCGGAGAATATTGACCCAATCGATCACCGCCGAGGTCGGCCACCGATTCGGGGTGATGCTGATCGCATCCAACATGCCAACCTCAGCCTTGTCATATCGAGAGAGGGCTTCGATGGCCGCCAACTTCCTGATCGTCAGATCCGAGGTATTCAACGGTGAATAGCCGGTGCTCGAACCTTGGACGAACTTCGTCAACCCCGACAGCATACGCTCCAAGGTGACCGCCGGGATGGGCCGCCCAGCCTCATGCGCAACTGCCAGGAGATAGGCTGTCAGTACATCACTGCCCCCATTCATCCCAGGCCAATACTTGGCCAACCCGTCTCCATCGAGATATGCCGGCAAGTCATCGGTGATCTTCTTCCATATTGTCTCATCTTGTGACACGATCGCTCGCGAGGCCTGCTGTTCCAAACAAGAATAGGGGTATTGAGACATGTAGGCTTCGACACCACCAAGGCTGCCGACCAAACTCGGGCGGACCGTGAGGGACACACCGCCCTTTCCCAATAGGGAATCTTTCGGGCGCTCCACCGGGAAACGGGCATCCCGGCTCAACTGCGTGACCGTCGATTGGAACGTCCTCACCGGTACGGCCGGTACGACTGTTTGCACGACTTTGAGCTTATCCGAGTTCCCACCCTTCTCAGTAGCCTCAATCTCATAGACCAACTGCTCCACCCCCACCGGCGCCAGCACTTCCCACCCGATGGTCTTGGCTGCTCCTGGTGCCAACGCGACCGTCTGTGGACCCAGCGGCTTGGGCAGCTGCCGCACCAGACCAGTGACCGTCACATCCATCGCTTTCGTCGAGGTATTGCGGACGGTTACTTCCGATCGATACCGATCTCCTTCCCGAACGAGCGGCGCGATCCCAGATAGAATCATCAGCTCTTGAGTGGACCGAATCGTGGTCGACCCGGTCCCAAAGAGCTGACTGCCCGCTGTCGCCACTGCCGTGATTCGAAAACTCGTGATCGAATCGTTGAGCGGGACGTCTATCGTCGCTTCACCCTTCTCGCTCAACGGGATCCGCCCCTTCCAGAGTAACAGCGTATCGAAGAGCTCGCGCGTCGGCTGCTTCCCCCCTCCACCGCCGGGAAGTTTGGATTTCAACCCGAAGTGTCGCTTTCCGACGACGTGCATCTGGCCCGTTGACGTATCCACCTCTTCATTCCTTGGTTTCATCATGGCATCGAGCAGACGCCAACTGTTGTTCGGCCACAGTTGCAGCAGTCCTTCATCCACCGCCGCGAGGGTGATTTCACTCCCAGGCGGTAAAGCCTGTTCATCCGTCCGCGTCACCTTGATTGCGATCTTGGCCTTCTCACGAACTCGATAGATCTGGCTATTCGAGGCCACCACCACTTTCAACTCGTGCGCCTTCCAGCCGACGTTGATGCCAACGAGTCCCAATTTATAGGCAGGTCTTCCCAAGTCCACCAAGGCCGTCGGCTTCACCCCCTCCACCCGCCCCCGCACCGCCAGCACCGACACAAACACATTCGGTGCGTAGGTATCGAGGATCGGCAGCTCGACGACCGGCGTCTTCCCGCTCAGTGGTTGCACATAGGCATCGATCACCCCTTCTCGCTCAACGGTGATGAGCCCGGTGGCTTCTCGAAAGGGCATCCGCACTTGCAATTTCGCCGTCTCTCCCGGCTCGTAGCGGCCCCGCTCCGGCAGCACATCCATCCGGTCGTCATCGCTCACCCCGTACCACCAGTCCGACTCACCCCGAATCCACAAGTCCGCATGCGCAGCTGAACGATGCTGGGCCTTATCGGCGATCTGCGCTTGCAGAATCACGTTCCCGGATACCGACGACGTCGTCTCGCACGCGAGTCGGCCCTGCCCATCCGTATGGCCTTCGCATACCGTCCCAACCGACCTGACCTCCGTCACATGTTCATAGGCATAAAACCCGCCCAGCAATCGCTTGCGGTGGGAATAGACCTTCTTCTCAAACAGGTCCACCGTCACGGGAACCCCGGTGAGAGCCTTGCCGGACGTGTCCACGACGATTGCCTGAAATGACAGTCTGTCTTGTGTTGCCACCCAAGAGTCCAGCTTCAGCCCGACAAGCCGATGGGCCGGCCACAGTGGAACGGTGCTGGCCACCGTCTGCACTTCGCCGTTTGAGTCACGGAACTCCAGTTCCATCGCGAGATCCATTGGAACCTGTACGGTTGGGAGATGCTGAACCGTGGTCCGGAATCCTCCATTGGCATCCAGGACCAGACTCTGGCTTTGGGTAAGCTTCGATTCCTTCTTCGACGGTTGGCCGTCACCACCATTCTGTCCGCTCTCACTCTCACCCTCCGTTGGAGCTGTCTCTTCGCGCTCCTCAGCCATATCTTGCTGTCGTTCCCTCGTGAGCCCCACCCTCACTGGTCCGTTCGCGAAGGCCGCTCCCTCAAATCCCTCGAAGGCCTGCAGCGTTTTTGGTTGAACAAGACTGCGAAACGTGACCGGGAGGTCCCCGGCAGACCCTCCGGCCAAGTAACTCACCGCAAGATCCACCGTCGCCTCTGACGCAGCCACAAGTGGTTTCGCAGGGGGATTGATGACGCCTTTCATGAGTGGCACCCGATACTCTTCGACACGGAATTCTCCGGAGCGCAGTCCCTGTGGGGAGTAAAAGGCCTCCTGATCGTTGGCTACTGGCCTGTCTTGCGACTGCGGCGGTTCTTTCTTCAGCCACACGCCGTAGGTACCCAGCTTGGCGTCTTTGGGAATTGTCCAGCTCGTTTCTGCAATGCCCTGCGCATCCCACTGAACCGGAAATTCATACCGCTGTGACGTCGCTTCGTGATGGATCACGACTGCTTTGGGTTTCTCATCCTCTTTTGGCATCGCGAAGCCGTGCATGCTCGGGTGCCGGATCACATGCTTCATCTGGACCTTGTCCCCAGCCCGCAACAACGTTCGGTCGAATACCGTATGGGCAGCTGTTCCCGGCTGGGCTTGATATCCCGAGGACAGATTGAATCGCCAGGACTCAATCCCATCCTGCCAGGACGACCGCATGAACGATCGATCATCCTGCGTCGTGGCCATGACGAAATAGTCGTTGTGCCATTCACAGGACGATGGTTCCGGCAGGGGGCCGACTCTTGCAATCCCTTGGCTGTCCGTCTTGCCTTTCCACAACTCATTGCCGCTGCACGAATGGATGGTCACAGTGGCATCCGACACGGGCTTCCCACTGTCCAGTGCCGTCACCCATACCAGCGACGCTTCACGTCCCTTCTTGAAATGTACGGCAAGATTGGTCACCAAGGCTGCCGTCGCGACATACATAGGCGCCGGTTTTGACAGAAGCGCCTTTCCAAGAATCTGACTCTTGATCTCCACGACATACAACCCAGACTTGGGGAGCGGCAGTCCCAGAACTTCAGTCGCCTTGCTGCCCTCCAGATTGGGGATGGTATAGCGCTTGGGCTTTCCCATCGACTTCGAAAAAATTGAAGCCGTACGCATCTCGTATTCCATCGAATTCTTCCGCTCAACCCGATAGAGCCAGTCCAGGATCTCTCGAACCTTTGCCGACTTCACCTGCACCACTTGCCCGGACAACTTCTGAGCATATTGGGTATCTTGTATGACCGGCAGCACACTTGTATTGATCTTGGCCTCAAGGTTGCGCACGGTGAGCGGTAAGACCGGATCCGCCTTCGATTCCAAAATGCCGAAAGTCGAAGGAAACTTGGCGAGAGGAGGGAAAGAACCAGTCCGAACCGTAAGTGGAAATCGATCGGCGTTATCCAGCTTCCGACCTGCATCATCAACCAACCCATCGGGCACTTCGATCTGGTAGGCTTGACCTTCCACAAACGGCCCTTTGAACTGCACCCGCTCAATCATTATGTTCTGGAACTCATGAGGATCCGGAGACTTCTGATCTGCTACGGCTCCACCTGAGCCACCCGCCTTACTTGAGAGACCTATGACCACACCATTCTTCACGCGGAACGTCACCCCCCCGAACGCTTCCAGGACCGGTTCAAGGACCGCACCCTGTGCGTCCTTCAGCGCGATCTTGCTGGCCTGAGCCACCGTGACGGGTGCGGACAGATTCAGAGTCATCGTGCTAAACGGCAAGCAGCCTGCTCCTGCCTTGGCGCGTTCACAGGACAAGGTCGCCCGGAATGCCCCTCTTGTTCGAAACGGGAGCGTCTGGGCAGGATCAGTGGCAACACCGCTCTTCGAGCGCACCCCATGCCCCCACACAAGCGTGACGGCGTGCTCGGCTGGGAACCGTTGCCGGGCTTGGAGAACCATGAGAGACGTCGGCTTTATTGGACCCGACACATGCTTGAGCACAGCCGCCCGTTCAGGCCCACTCAGTATCCTGACCCCGATTCGGCTTTCAATTCCATCGACTCTGAAATACACATGCTCAAGGACCGATGGCTGATCGACCTCGCCGTCAATCCCCAGGACAAAGACTTGCTCCTCATCAATGTCGTGGGTTCCCTCTTGCGGCTGCGACCACTTGATCACTGGCCCGCCGGTTGAAAACGAAAAGGTGCTGGGCCCGGTCAGTTTCTGTCCCGACAGGGTTTGAGCGGCAGCTTTGAGGGAGAAGGTACAGCGGACTCCGGCAGGAAGATCTCGCTTAAAATCGAACAGCCAATTAGTTCCGTCAGCCCATCGAGCCGTCCCTGCTTCCGGGCAATCGATGTCGAACGGATCGACGATGCCACGTGGGTCGCCAAACGGAACCACCGGTTCCGAAAATCTTGCCCTGACCTGGCGTACACCTTCGACAGATCCTTCCGGTGTGAAGACTTCGATGTGGGGATTCCTGGACCTATCCTCCGCAACCGCCTGCGCCGTCTCCGCCAAGAGACTCACAGAGCTACACGGGACGACGGCCAATAGCGTCAGGATGATCAGCATGACATGACTCATGACGGACTCCCCTTTTCCTTCCGGCAGAAGTTTGCAGACACCTTCACACAGGACACGGGTATTCTACGAAAGATTCAACGATGAGACGAGGGAAAGGTCGAACAGCATTTGTCTACTTCAATTGGAGCAGACTTGTCTGATGCAGAACCATAGCGGAGAAACGCAGAAATGGCGTACGCCACACGCAGATGAGCCCAGCACCGGGATCAGAGCGTTCCGATGCAGGGCCTCGGTCACTCCACGAGATCGAGCTTAATGCGCAGTTCCTTGAGTTGGTCGGCGCCAACGGTCGATGGTGCGTCGGTCAGCGGACATTGCGCCTTCTGGGTCTTGGGGAATGCAATGACGTCACGGATTGAATCGGCGTTACCCAGCAGCATAACCAACCGATCCAGCCCGAAGGCGATCCCACCGTGCGGTGGTGCGCCATACTCCAGCGCCTCCAGCAGAAACCCAAACTTAACCGCTGCGTCCTCCTTACTGATCCCGAGCAGATCGAACACTTTGCTCTGCACATCGCGACGATGGATGCGGATGCTGCCACCACCGATTTCGCTCCCGTTCAGCACCATATCGTAGGCCTTCGCCCTCACTTTCAACGGATCGGAATCGAACAGGGCCAGATCTTCATCGAGCGGTGCCGTGAAGGGATGATGGATGGCGACGTACCGCTTTTGGTCCGCATCATAATCCAGCATGGGGAAATCAACTACCCACAAGGGCTTCCAAGCCGAAGTGTCGATTAGTTTTAATTCTTCGCCTAAGAGTAATCTGATCCGCCCCATCACATCGTGGACAACCCCCGGCTTGTCTGCGCCGAACAGGACCAAGTCACCAGGCTTCGCATCCGGCAGAGCTGTCGCGAACGCTTTCGGATCTAAAAACTTCGCGATGACAGACTCCAGCTGACCTTCCGCAGTCAGCTTCAGCCAGGCGAGGCCCTTCGCCCCGAAACTCTTGGCCGTGTCTCCCAACGCATCGATCCTGGTTCGAGACAATGTCGCGCCACCCTTCACTATCAAGGCCTTCACGATCCCACCCTTGGTCGCGGCATCCTTGAAAACCTTGAACGCACTCGCCGCTCCGAATGCCGTCATGTCGTAGAGCGGCATGTCGAACCGAAGGTCAGGCTTATCAGACCCATAGCGGCCCATCGCCTCCGCATACGTCATCCGTGGGAACGGCGTCGGCAACTGCACGCCACCCACCTTGCTGAAGATCGTGACGATCATGCGCTCCATCAAGCTCATCACTTGATGGCGGTCGACGAAGGACATTTCCAAGTCGATCTGCGTAAACTCAGGCTGCCGATCGTTACGGAGATCTTCGTCACGGAAGCAACGAGCGATTTGGTAATAGCGATCGACGCCGCTGACCATCAGCACCTGCTTAAACAATTGCGGTGACTGCGGCAGCGCAAAGAACTGTCCGGCGTTCACGCGGCTTGGGACCAAGTAGTCTCTGGCGCCCTCCGGCGTACTTTTCGTCAAAATCGGCGTCTCCACTTCCAAGAATCCCTCTGCATTCACGAACTCTCTGGTGGCCTGCGTAATACCATGGCGAAGGCTCAGCAGCTTCTGCATCCTGGGGCGGCGAAGGTCCAGGAAACGATACTTCAACCGAATCGATTCCGTCACATCTGCGTCATCTTCAATCAAGAACGGCGGCGTCTTCGCCTCGTTCAGAATCTCTACGTCATCGACGAAGATCTCGATCTCACCGGTCGAGAGATCGGGATTCTTTGATTCATCCGGCCGTGCCATCACCTGCCCAGTCACAGACACGACACATTCGCTGCGGAGTGTGTGGGCCGCTTGATGGCACCGAAGATTGCGCTCGGCATTGAACACCACCTGCGTAATGCCCGTGCGATCTCGCAGATCGATAAAAATGACCATGCCATGGTCTCGCCGACGCTGCACCCAGCCGTTCAACACGACGGTCTGGCCCACATGCTTCTTGTTCAACTCCCCGCACTTGTGCGTCCGCACGTTCATGCCACTCTCGCTTTCTTGGAGGAAAACTGTTTCGTTCTCGCCGGCTTTGCCCATCCCGCTTGCCTGACAGGACGTTTCGATTTCACGACTTGTTCCTCTCCCCGTTCGACCGCATCTTTCCGTTCCTCTACAAGCTCTCGCAATGCGTTCGCCTCCCGATCGCTCAAGAATCGAAATTCACCTGGAGCAAGCCCACCCAACGACAGGGGACCCATCCGTATTCTTTGGAGCTTGATGACCGGGTGCCCCACGACCTCCAACATCCGTTTGACTTGATGCTTCCGCCCTTCTCGGATGGTGAGCTCCAGCCAGGAGTTCTGCTCAGCCTTCTTCACCTTCTTCACATGGGCTGGACCAGTCATACCATCCTCGAGCTTCACCCCCTGCTCCAGCTTCCTGATTTCTCCGTCCCCCAACACTCCCTTCACCTTGATCAAATAGGTTTTGGGGACATGATATCGCGGATGGAGCAGGGCCTGAGCCAGGTCACCGTGATTCGTCAACAGCATCAGACCTTCACTATCGAAATCCAATCGCCCGACCGGGAACACTCGCACGGACACGCCATGAAGAAAATCCTTCACCGTATCCCTGCCACCGGGATCGTCCAACGTGGACATCACATTCTTCGGTTTATTCAACACCAGATAGACGAACGGCTGTGCGGAGGTCAGGTGCTTACCATCGACCTTCACATGGTCTCGACCAGGATCGACCTTCGTTCCGAGTTCGGTCACCACCTTGCCGTTAATCGTCACGCGGCCGCTGGCGATCAGCATCTCCGCCTTCCGGCGTGACGCGAGTCCTGTGCTGGCGATCAGTTTTTGCAATCGTATTTCCATTTTACCTACTGATGGGCGATCAGGTGACTCTTTCCTGCGCACATGCACCGAGCAACCGACATTTGCCTACACAGCAGAGCGATCTTGAGTGCGCGAGCACAGGAGTCACCTGGTCGCCCATCACCCTCTACTCCCACTCAATCGTACTCGGCGGCTTCGAGCTGATATCATAGACCACTCGATTCACGCCTTTGACTTCATTGATGATCCGATTGGACATGCGGCCGAGCACGTCATTGGGAATCTTTGCCCAATCGGCCGTCATCCCATCGACACTCGTCACGGCACGAATGGCGATCACATGTTCATAGGTCCGTTGATCACCCATGACACCCACCGTGCGAATCGGCAACAGCACGGCAAACGCCTGCCAGATTTCCCGATAGAGCCCGGCGCTTCTGATCTCCTGATCGACGATCGCTTCCGCTGCGCGCAGAATCGCCAAGCGTTCCGCCGTCACCGCACCCAACACGCGAATCGCCAATCCAGGTCCTGGGAATGGTTGACGCCAAATGATCTCGTCCGGCAATCCCAGCTCATGCCCCAACACCCGTACTTCGTCTTTGAAGAGCTCTCGCAACGGTTCAATCAATTTGAGTTTCATGCGTGCCGGCAAACCGCCGACATTATGATGCGTCTTGATGGTCGCTGAAGGCCCTTTGAAGCTGACGCTCTCGATCACATCGGGATAGAGCGTGCCTTGGACCAGAAACTTGGTCCCCTTGAGCTTCTTCGATTCGACCTCGAAATGTTTGATGAACTGCCGACCAATGATCTTGCGCTTTCGTTCTGGATCCGTCACATTCTTCAGCGCCGCAAGAAACGGCTTCGTCCCATCGAGCACACGCAGATTCAGGTGGAGCTGTGAGGCGAAAGTCTTCTGGACCTGATCACGTTCACCCGCCCGCAACACTCCATTGTCGACGAAGATGCAGGTCAACTGATCCCCGATCGCTCGGTGCGTCAACGCCGCCGCCACGGAGGAATCAACTCCACCGCTCAATGCACAAATCACCCGTTCCTTGCCGACCTGTTCACGAATCTGCGTCACCGCCTGGTCGACATAGGACTGCATGGTCCATGTCGGTTTGCTACCGCAGATCTCATACACAAAATTGCGCAGGATCTTGGTCCCTTCCGGGGTATGGGCCACTTCGGGATGGAACTGCAGGCAATAGATTCGGCGCTTGGCGTCATTCCGCTTCATGGCGGCAACGGGTGAGTTACTCGTATGCGCAATCGATCGAAATCCAGGCGGCATCCGTTCAATGCGATCGCCATGCGACATCCAGACGGTGGTCAGCTGCCTGGTGCCCACTCCTTTAAAGAGATCGCTTGCATCGTCGACCGTGAGTTCCGCGCGGCCATACTCACGATGCACCGACCTGGCAACCTCCCCACCGGACAGATGTGTCACTAATTGCATGCCGTAGCAAATACCCAGAATGGGAATACCTTGATCGAAGAGTTCCTTTGCAATCGAAGGGGCCTTCTTCTCATAGACGCTGGATGGCCCGCCGGACAGCACAATGCCCTTCGGTCGATAGGCAAGGATAGTCGCTAACGAAGTCGTACAGGGGAAAATCTGCGAGTAAACCTGCGCCTCGCGAATGCGGCGGGCAATCAACTGCGTGTATTGAGACCCGAAGTCAAGAACCAGAATTCTATCGTGCCAGAGTTCCATGTTACTCGCGTGAGAGGTGAGGCGTGAGTGGCAAGGGGTACGTGTGTGAGTGCCTGGTCAGGTATCGGAACCCCTTACCGGCATCTATTCCCAGTCCATTCGATAGTTCGGCGCTTCTTTCGTGATGATGACATCGTGGACATGGCTCTCTCTGAGACCGGCGACCGATTGCCTGATAAACGTGGCGTTCTTCTGGAGATCGGGAATCGACTTACACCCGCAGTACCCCATTCCCGATCGCACGCCACCGACCAATTGATAGACCACCGCAGCCAAGGACCCCTTGTACGGCACACGCCCTTCGATCCCTTCAGGGACCAACTTCTGCGCCGGGCGTCCCCCCTGTCCGTACCGATCGCCCCCCCCACGCTCCATGGCGCCGATGGACCCCATGCCGCGGTAGACCTTATAGGTTCTGGCCTGATACAACACCGTCTCTCCCGGAGACTCTTCCGTTCCAGCAAACAATCCACCGAGCATGACGGATGAGGCCCCAGCCGCAAGCGCTTTGGCAATGTCTCCGGAAAACTTGATCCCGCCATCCGCAATGACCGGCACGCCAGTCCCACGTAAGACTTTCGCACAATCAGCAATGGCCGTCAGCTGCGGCATGCCGGCGCCCGATACGATCCGTGTTGTACAAATCGAGCCAGGACCGACCCCCACCTTCACCGCGTCGACTCCGACTTTCAACAGATCCTTCGCCGCCTCTGCCGTCCCGATGTTTCCCGCAACCAGTTCAAGATCTGGATACAACTTCTTGATCATTTTCGCGGTATTCAGCACGGCCTGTGAATGGCCGTGGGCTGTATCGATCACCACAAGGTCCACGCCTGCCTTCTTCAACAAGGTCACGCGCTCTTCCGTATCCTGCCCAACACCGACTGCCGCCCCAACCCGTAAGCGTCCATGTCCGTCCTTGCAGGCATTGGGATACTTAATCCGCTTTTCAATATCCTTGATGGTGATGAGGCCTTTCAATTCATACTGCTTGTTGACGACCGGCAACTTTTCGATCCGATGTTCATGAAGGATCTCTCGCGCTTTCTCGAGACTGGTCCCTTCCGGCGCCGTCACCAACCGATCCCGCTTCATCACCTGCGACACTTTCAGGTCCATTCTGCTCTCAAACCGTAAGTCTCGGTTGGTCAGAATCCCCACCAGCTTGCGACCCTTGGTGACGGGAATCCCTGAAATCCGATATTTCGCCATGAGCTGATGCGCGTCTCGAATGGTTTCATCAGGAGAAATCGTGACCGGATCCATAATCATCCCGCTCTCAGACTTCTTGACCCGATCCACCTCTATGGCTTGATCCGCCGGAGACAAGACTCGATGAATAATGCCAATCCCCCCCTCACGAGCCATCGCAATCGCCAATCGTGACTCGGTCACCGTATCCATGGCCGCGCTGACCAACGGAATATTGACCCGAATGTTTCGCGAGACGAACGTGCTTGTATCGACTTCATTAGGGAGAATCTGTGACTTGGCCGGCACTAGAATCACGTCATCGTAGGTCAGTCCCAGTCGCGGCTCTTTATCCAGCATTGTTCCCTCGTCAGACCTTTTGAGTTCGTTGCGCTTTATCCAACTCAGCCAATTCCTCTGCCTCGTCTTGCAATCGTTCGCTGCCCTCGTCCGCCGGCATGAACTGCTGCACTCGTGTATTGCCGCTGTCGACGACAAACACACTGCCTTTGGCATCAACGGCAATCCCGTACGGGAAATTAAACTGCCCGTCACCGTTGCCGAACCCACCCCACTGCGTGATGAAATTACCCTCGCGGTCGAACTTTTCGATCCGATGATTTCCCGTATCCGTCACATACACATCCCCGGCTCCATCGACCGTGATCCCCCAAGGCGAGCGCAGTTGTCCTGCCTCCTGCGCCAAGGAGCTGCTGGCATGCCCGGCGGCCGGACTTCCTCCCCATTTCGTCAAGAGCTGGGGCAAGACGTTGGTACTGGTATCGAATTTCTGAATGCGGTGATTGCCCATGTCGACGACATAGACCGTTCCATCCTCTTGGTCGACAGCCACTCCGCGTGGGAAATAAAACTGCCCATCTCCGTTGCCGAAGCTGCCCCACGCCATGATGAACTCACCTGCCATGTCGAACTTCTGTACTCGGAAATTGGCACTATCGACGACATAGACATATCCACGCACACGATCGACCGCAATGCCCCATGGGGCATTGAACTGCCCCTCGCCATTCCCACGCGAGCCGAATTTCATCAGGTAGCCACCCAGTTTTCCGTCGAACTTCTGCACCCGATGGTTGTTGGTATCGACCACCCAGACATCGCCCTTCCCGTCGCAGGCAATACCGGTCGGGTTATGGAAGTTGGCATTCGCGGAACCGAAACTCCCCCACAGGATGATGAAGTTGCCCGCACTGTCGAATTTCTGCACGCGATTGTTGCCGTTGTCTACGACGAACAGCGATCCCTGCTGATCCACGCAGAGGCCGTACATCGGCGCCATGAATTCTCCGCCGTGCAACAACGACGCACCGCGACCAGGCTTCCCCCACTTTGCTACACAGAGATAGCCGGAGGTATTGACGAGAATGGTCGCACTCGCTGGGGTCGAGATATTGTTCCCAATATCCTTGAACCACACGTAAATCGTCTTCTGCCCGTCGGCCGGAGACAAAATGAACGGAATGGTCGCTCCAAACTTGATCGCCAGCGTCACATCCACCCACCCCGGTGTGCCTGCCATGGGCGTCAATGGACTCTCGGAGATGAAGTAGGCCGCGACTCCTGTATCCAAATCCGTCGCCGAAATCGTCACCACAACATCCGGAGAGTTCGTCATGAACGCCCCATGGTTGATCACAGCGTAAGGATTTTGTGGTGCCGTGATATCAATGAGCACCGGCGTGGCCGTCACCTCTTCGGATAACCCGCTTTCCGTCCCATCTTCAAAGGATGCCGTCACGGCATAAAAATAGGGGGTATCGTTCGTAAGACCTTCATGCGTGTAGGGATTCGTCACTCCCTCGATCTTGGTGGCTCCCTCAATCGTGATGTGGGGTGAAGTACTAAAATAGAGATTGTACGACTGAGCGCCTGACACCTCCATCCAACTCAGGAAGACCTCTGTATCACCCGCCTTGACGGCAAGGCTACGAGGCGGCTGCACCACCCCGGCGTCCGCTGCTTGCGCCGGTTGCTCTTTGCCGCGATTCAACTCCTCTTCGGTCGGTACGTACTTGAGAATGCGATTATTCCCGCTATCGACGACGAACACACAACCTTCTTTGTCCACGGCGATCCCGTAGGGGAAGTTAAGCTGTCCCTCCGTTTTTCCACGGTTTCCAAACGAACAGAGGAAGGTCCCGTTCCCATCAAACTTCTGAATCCGATGATTGCCGCTATCGACCACGTAGACATTGCCCAGAGCATCACAGGCGATCCCCCAGGGAGACCTAAATTGCCCGGGTCCACTCCCCTCACGCCCCCACTTCGTTAAAAAACTTCCGCGAGTATCGAACTTCTGAATACGGTTGTTGCTCTCATCCGCCACATAAATATTCCCGACAAAATCCACCGCGACCCCGCGCGGGAAAAAGAACGCACCATCGAAACTGCCGTCCCGCCCCCACTTCAACAGCGGCTGCCCGTCTGGTTGAAACTTCTGAATACGCGCGTTGCTCGTGTCGGACACATAGACGTTTCCGTCTTGATCCGTTGTAATCCCCCACGGCACATCGAACCGCCCCATCTCGGCACCCCGCCAGGCAAACCCAAACTTTCCCCAGGCCTTCTGGGCGTTGCCTTCGAGATCGAACTTCTGGACACGGTTGTTCCCGCTGTCGGCCACATACACGACATCGTCTGGCCCTACCGCTAGACCACGGGGATAGTAGAACTGGCCTTCCTGTGAACTCGGCTCACCACCCCATCGAGCCAGAAACTTTCCAGTCTTATCGAACTTTTGGATCGAATGGTTGTCGGTATCCGCCACATAGAGATTGCCTTCCTTATCGAGCGCGATACCGGTCGGAGAGCTGAGTTCACCATCGCCCACTCCCTCGCATCCAATCACCATGGCAAGGAGATATGGGGAGGGAATCGCCATCACTTCTTGAGATTCAAGACTTTCTCCCTTCGGGGTGACAACGGTCACGACATAGTGGTAGCAGGTGCCATTGGCGAGGTCGTCATGGACATAGGGACTGGAGGCCCCTTCCAAGCAGGTCGCCTTGTCCTTCTTGACACCGATGGCACTCTTAAAATCTTCTGGGCCAGCGATCGGCCTGGTCAGCTCCGAAAACTTGATCTGCACACCCTTGGTTGTCTGGAAGTAGAGGTTATAGTACATGGCGTCCGGAACCGGATCCCACGTGATGGTCACGCGCCCATTTCCAGACTTGGCGTGAACATTCTGTGGAGGCAGCGGCAGCTCTTCTTCTTCAGTTACTGAGTCTCCACCACCCCATTCCCCTTGGAGCCCATCGATACATAGGCGACGATTGAAGCGATGCAAGTCATCACACAACCAGGCGTTCATCACAATGTTGCCTCAGAGTTACTCGTGAAAATGGTTCAGAAACGGAGGAACTTTCAACTATTTAGATTAGTTGATCACTCTAGCAAAGCGATGGAAATAGAGTCAAGGTAACGACTGGGCGATAGCACGAAGATCTCCGGATCAAGCTATAAGAGCCTCTATGGTATCTGGGGTTAAATCGATTAAAATGCCTGGTTCCTCATTCGGGAAGTGACTATCCACTCACACCAACGTTGGTGAACACTCGATAGGGCTAAAAAGGAAAGGAGCCTGAGAAAACAGCGATCTAGAATTTCATACTCGGTGTCATGGTGGGTACTATTCGTACACCGTTGGAGGTTCAAGCCGATGGGAAAGATGGAGCTGGAGGGAATACACGGCCGCTATTCCAGAACGATGAAAGGGAACGGCAGTTCCACCTTCAACTCGAACAGATGCGGCAACAGACTGAACTGGAACAGGCTCGAATGCAGGGGAAAAAGAAGCCCCCTGCTAGCGATGCACCAGACAACCTAACTGATGACGGTCACAGCGGACCTGATAGAACTGAACATCAACAACCTGTGCCTCAATGGCAAACAGAACAGATATAAAGGGTGAATCAACATGAGGATGTTTCAAGTCAAACAAATCGTAAGCTACGAACTCACCATGGCTGCAGGAACGGAGCAGGAGGCCATTCTCAAAGCAAAAAGCATTCCCCTGGCTCAATGGACTGCTGAACCAGATGAAGTGACAGCAGAGATGCTCGATGAAACTGATGAAATCGATGATTACTAAACAATACTCTTTCCACACTCCAGCATGAACAATCGATGATCATGCCGAGCAATACACAATCATGGAGAAACCCATAGGAGAGGACAACACCGTGCATATGATACGAGTGATATATGCAACACCGTTATGCTTCGTGCTTGCCATCACGCTCACCACGGGAGCCTTAGCTGGTGAACAGGCCGGATCGACCAAACAAGTAACGGCCCTTGATAAGAAGACTGCAGACCATGCACGGTATATCATCAAGATCGCCGGCTGTAACGATTGTCACACGACCGGCTATGCTGAGGCTGCAGGGAGAATCCCCGAAAAAGACTGGCTCAAAGGAGATGCCATGGGGTGGCGAGGGCCCTGGGGCACGACCTATGCGAGCAACTTACGGCTGTATTTCCACAATCTCTCTGAAGAACAATGGGTTCGAATTGCTCGCTCGGTCGAGTTTCGCCCCCCTATGCCCTGGTTTGTCCTCCGCGAGATGAAGGAGCAGGACTTGCGCGCCATTTACCGGTTCATCAGACATCTGGGGCCAGCAGGTGAGCCGGCTCCTACCTATGTCTCACCGGATCAGGAACCCAGGCAACCGTTTATCCTGTTTCCGTCATCCCCTGAGACATCTCAATAGACATGCCACTCTCTCTGCGATACCGGTTCACGTGGGAGTTTCGATTGGCCACAAGGGCGACTGGTGATTTCTTATCCATTTCGCTTACCGTGGAACCAGGATCTACACTGCCACGGACCGTTCACCGGCCGAATAATCCAACATGTAGCTTGGGAGCGCGTTAGACGCCACGCCATTCAGGATCACATGGATGGGTTTTTGCGCCCGTAGCGAACCAAGCGCTTGTTTGACCGCCTGCTTTGATGTCACATTTGCCCGTACAACCAGCACATGGAGGTCACAATGGCTCTCAAGCACATTCATAGTCGCCACAGGGAGGATTGGGGGCGCATTCAGAAGGACATAATCAAACTCATCTCGGAGCTGAGACAAGACTCGGCCTAGTTGGCCAGCTCGTAGTAGTTCAGTAGAACCAGCAACCGATTCACCAGCTGGCATAATCCAACAGGACACGTCAGAGAACGCTCCCATCGCTTGCTGTGGAGGAATATCGCTCTTTAGGCAATCAACAAGCCCGTGCTTGACTGGTGCTTCGAGAAACGCCGCCATTTCGGGAAACACAAAATCACAATCCACCAGAAGAACCCGCCTCCCAAAATCTCGAGCAAGTGTATACCCGAGATTGATCACAGTCGTTGTTTTTCCCTCGCCCTTGATCGCACTCGTTACAGCCGCAACGATCGGCCCACCTGAAGTATTGAGAAGCTGTAATCTTGCTGCAGCAACACGATATTGCTCAGCCGCCATGGAGCGCGGGTAGAGCTTTGTAACAAACCTCCTATCAAGCCCCTGAAAATTGGCTTGCCCAATAGGGGATAGAGCACCCCGCATCCCCTCCGATCGAGAGTTCATCGTCATACCGAGGGAAATCCTTGGCAACGCCGTTTTCTGCGATAAATCTGAACCACTACCTGTCTGCCATAAGGATGAAAAATCTGGAATGGCGGCCAACAACCGAGGACCCGTAAGAAGAAATTCAACATCTTCTGGACCTCGAAATTGTTCCGTAAGTCGCTCTCGCAGAATCGCCAATCCTCCCCCCAACACACATCCAAACAAGAATCCCAGGGCCAACAGTTTCGCTTTGTTTGGGACAACCGGAGCCAGTGGAAGCATGGCATGCTCAATTATGCGGAACTTACCGCCCTTCTGGCGTTTCTCAATATTTTCTTCGACTCGCGTATGCAAACGCTTATCAAGGAGCTTCGCATAATTTTCCTTCAGATTGCCGTAATCGCGCTCAAGGACCAGGAGCTCCTGCTCAACAATGGGTGACCTCTCCAGCCGTTTTTCAAGGTCTTGCCTAGACGCTTGCAACTGCCCAAGACGCCGCTGAAGAAGAGAAATTTCCGTCTTTTCCTCGCTCTGCAACTTCGCAAGGTCCTGAAGATACGGATCGAGCGGCGCTTTATCCGACCTGATTGCATCACGTCCATACACATTCACTAGCTCATCCTCTACTTGTCGGATTTCTTCTTTTACTAAGACTACTTCAGGGTACCCATCCCAAAACTCAGCTCTCAACTTCACGAGTTGCTCTCGCAGTTCTCGAAGCCGCTTAAACAACGGGTCTGGTTCCATGGATCGAGAAGTCACAAGACTCGGACTCTGTTGCCCAGATGCGCGGTACTGTTGCACTGCCTGATTCAGCATCGCAAGCTTCTCGGAATGGCGTTGGAGGTCCTCGTTCGTCCTCACAAGATCGACTTCCACACGATCCAACAACCGCATATTGGCTTCTCCTTGGCTGGGAAGCCCCCCCACATGCGTTTTCTTAAACTGACTGACGCGATCTTCCTTCTTCTCCAACTCACGCTTCATCTGCTGCAGCTCTTGATCCAAAAACTCTCCAGCACCTTCTACTTCCTTCTCTCGTTCCTTGTTTGTGTCTTCAATAAATTTGCCCGCGATACGTTCTGTCACCCGCATAGCCGTTCTAGGATCCCGATCCAAATAAGAGACCACAAATCCTTCTAGGAAGGTCGAGCTACTAAAACCAGCAGACGCCTCCATTTTGACCCGCTCCACCCGTGTCCTGCGGGCCACCTCGTAAAGAGCGTCCGCCTGCCCTTCTTCATCTAGCCCATCCGCATATAAGCCAGTCTCCTTGGCAATCTCCCCCAAGAAATCAGGGCTGATGATTTGTCGCTGGATAAGAAACAGGATTTGATCAAATTTATCTTCGAGATCGCCTTTTCTCCCTCCACTATCAAACCTATCAATGACACTATTGATCCCCTTGGGCCCCTCAGCAACGATTAACGTGCTCGATTGATAATACTTGGTGGCAACGAGGTAGTACATCAACGCCAAGGTCATAGAAAGCGCAAGAGATCCAAGAATGACCCATTTATTACGCGAGGCAATGACCAAATACTCACGAGCAGCACGAAATCCATCTTGCTCGATGTGTACGGAGGATTCAGGGTGTTGCATGGTTACCTATGCTCCAAGTATTGTGCGCCGGTACAACTAAGACGGGAATCTATAAAGTTTCTCACTGTGGTCATCATCGTTTTATTAAGGAATCAACTCCGCTTGAGACCGCTTCTTCCGATTTAGCCTCAGAACCCGCTGCTCCGAACATCGGAACAATCTCTTTCAACTGCTCAAGTACTACACTAGACTCATCATGAGAACTGGCCACCTCCAGAGCTGATAATTTCTCTCGAAATACTGCGAAGTCGAGAGGGTTTATCGTCCGGATTTGCAAAATCTTGTCCAGCGGAGAGCCTACAGCAATCTCTCCCTCACCGATTAATTCCTCGTAGAGCTTTTCTCCTGGCCGAAGCCCGACGAATTGAATGGGGATGTCTCTCCCCGGAACAAGTCCTGATAATCGGATGAGGCTTCGAGCAATATCCAGCACCTTGATTTGCTCACCCATATCGAGAATATAGGTGTGACCTTGCTCACCAACAGTTGCAGCCTGGAGAACCAGCTGGACCGCCTCAGGAATGAGCATAAAGTATCGGCGGATCTCTGGATGGGTAACAGTCACCGGACCACCAGACCTGATTTGTTCCTGGAAACGAAGCAAGACACTCCCACTACTGCCAAGAACATTCCCGAACCGAACAAGAAGAAATCGTGTCCGGCTAGTCCTGGCAATATCCTGGATAATAAGCTCAGCCACCCGTTTCGTCGCGCCCATCACACTCGATGGATTGACTGCTTTATCAGTCGATATATGGACAAATTGCTCCACGCCATAGAGACTGGCCGCTTCGGCCATGATACGGGTGCCGATACAGTTATTCTTCACCGCTTCAATGGGGTTGGCCTCAACGAGCGGCACATGTTTATGTGCCGCTGCATGGAACAAGATTTGAGGGCGATACCGCTCAAGCACAGCCGAAAGCCTTTGAGCATCTGTGATATCCCCAATCAGTGGGATAATGGGAAAGGAATACTTTTTATCATCAAGTTCCTTGTGAATATTGTATAGGCTATTTTCATGGCGCTCATACAATAACAGTCCTTTAGGCTCGAACGACGCAATTTGGCGAGCTAATTCTGAACCAATCGAGCCACCCGCACCAGTAATCAAGACCGTCTTATCTTGGACTAACTGTCTCGTGGCTCGATTATCGAGATTCACTGGGGCGCGTGACAGAAGATCAGGGACTGACACGTTTCGAATCTGACTGACCGCACTTTGATCCGTGAGAAGCTCCTCCTTACTTGGCAATACCTTAATTGACACATCATATGGCTCTAGCTTAATAACCAGGTCTCGAAGAAATTCAGGTGTCGGATTGGGCACAGCTACCACAACAATTTCAGGCTTGAGTGATTCAATCAGCCTGGGGATATCTTGCATGCCCCCCAAGACACGAACCCCATGAATACGCTGATTAAGAAGTACCCTATTCTCGTCAACAAGCCCAATTGGTTGGCAATTAAATACACTGCGCGTCTTCATCTCACGCACAACCCGCTCGCCAGAATCTCCGGCGCCAATAACCAAAACTCTCCGCCTCTTCTGAAATACAACTTTGTCCCGCAACACTCGGGAAGACAATCTCATGCCTGCAAGAAATCCTACAATGAGTATGGCATCAATGGCAAAAATAGAACGGGGATAACTGTAAATCCCCATCACCCAATAGACCCACATGACGAATGCAACAGTACTCACCAAAACGCCCTTCAGAATATTTTGCAGATCCCAGAGGCTGGTGTATCTCCACAAACCTTCATTCAGACCATACAAAGCAAATGCAATCCCCCTCACGGCAACTAACCCTAATACCGTCTGCTCGAAGACGTTGTGTTCGCTCGGAGGAATATTCCCATCGTATCGCAGAAAAAAAGCCAGATAGTTAGCCAGAACGATAAGACCTACGTCGACTACGACGATAATGGGCCGCCTCCATCTGGTAATGAACGAGGAAAACCCTGACCATGGGGAAGCGACTGAAACCTCAACCGCTGCTTTGAGTTCCGGAATTGTGAGCACCACGAGAGGCAATTTGGCAATATGCAGCAGCGTCTGTATGACAATGGCGCAATCGAGCCGCAAAGACATATGGCGGACATATAGCTTTGCTAACCGCAGCTTTTCCGGAAGGACTTTATATTGATACTCTTCTTCGGGGTTTGATGAAGTGGCGAGAATTGCGGCTTCATCAATGTACTTCAACGAAGCCAAGTCCGTAATACCCGGTCGCACCGCAAGCACCTCAGCGAACTCCGAGCGTGCACACTCCACATAACGAGGAACCTCGGGCCTTGGCCCCACAAGGCTCATATCCCCCACAAGGACATTCCATAACTGCGGCAGTTCATCAAGTTTGAGCCTCCGCAAAACATGCCCAACTCTGGTTATACGACAATCTTGACCGACTGTAAGTAGTGGGCCACCCTCTGAACCATTCGAAACCATTGTTCGAAACTTTCGGATTGCGAATGGGCGAAATCCTTGCCCAACACGAATCTGCCGGAAGATCACAGGCCCGGGCGATTCAAACCTGATCAGTAGAGCAATAATAGCCAGAAGCGGTGATAAGATGATCAATCCAAGTGCTGCCAAACAGACATCACAGGTGCGCTTCATCAACGTCGGTTCCTCTTCACAAGATCACGAACGATCCCGATGACACGATTAATCTCCTCCTCCGTCATTTTTGAATACAGCGGCAACGAAACGATTCGCTGAAACACCCCGCTCGAGACCGGCAGATCTTCAGGTCGATAACCTCCCATATCTCGGTGGTAGGGATGGAGATGAAGAGGAATGAAATGCACACTGCACCCAACACCAGCCTGTTGGAGCTGACGGATAAATTCGTCACGGCTAATCCGCAAGCGATCCAACTCCAATTGAATCACATACAAGTGCCATGCATGCTGTACATGTGTTGCTGCTTGAGGGCAAATAATCTCCGGCAAATCCTTAAACCCTTCTTGATATTTAGCCGCATACTGCTCGCGCCCCTTCCAAAACCGTTCACACTTCTTCAACTGAGCCAAACCAAGAGCAGCAGCAATGTCCGTTAAGTTATACTTAAAGCCCGGTGAAAGTATTTCGTAATACCACGAACCTTGAGAGGAATACCGATTCCACGCATCGCGACTGAGGCCATGTAGACTCATCATCCGCATACGAGCAGCCCACTCAGCATTATCCGTGGTAATCATTCCACCTTCGCCAGTGGTAATATTCTTTGTTGCATAGAACGAAAAGCATGTAATATCCGAAATACCTCCGATCATTTTCCCGTGATATCGTGCCGGCAACGCATGTGCCGCATCATCAATCACATGCAAATTGTTAGCTTTTGCAATCGCATGAATGGGTTTGAGATCACACGGATGCCCTGCGAAGTGTACGGGGATAATCGCTTTTGTCCTCTTGGAAATGGCTTTCTCTATCAAATCCGTGTTCAGGTTCAACGTGCCTTCAGTACAGTCCAGCAATACAGGCCTAGCCTTAAAGTATGTCACCACCTCGGCTGTCGCCGCAAACGTCATGGTCGGAACCAGAACCTCATCACCTTCACGTATACCAATCGCCTCAAGTGCAAGATGAAGAGCCGCTGTACAAGAATTAACGGCAATGGCATGCGGAGCCCCCACCATCGCTGCAAATTCCCTTTCAAATTCTCGCACCTTAGGCCCCGTTGTCAGCCAGCCTGATCGAAGAACCTCCACAACCTCTGCGACCTCTTCTTCACCCACATCAGACCTATGAAACGGCAGAAAGTCTTTCATCCACGAACTCCTCTCCGGTTAAGGGCCACTCACCAATGCAAGACACACTTTTCCCATAACCTTAAAAAATCACAATCCTTCTTTAGGGGGGCAGAGGGAACACGGTATTCCTGAAAGGGAACTTTCTTGAGTGGGACCCAAACCACTGGTCATTCTACAATACTAGAAGACTTAAGGCTATTGCAGAATAGCGAGATTAACACTTTATAATTCCCCAATCTCTCTCCGCTTTATTATTCAAGCTAGCCCCCTTGGATTTGAACCCAACAACGAACTGTGCTGCTCGACTCTTGACTGACGCCCTAATCCACCTCCTAGCGATACTTACTTGCACGGAGGTGAAGGGACCCCCATTCACCTCCTTCATACTCTCAAGTTCATTAGCCTTAACAACCATCATTAATTTTCATATAGATTGCATATCAATAATTCTAGGCACGGGTATTGCTACTGCCTGAGCAGATAAAATATTTTACCAACCACTGGTTTAGGGGGCACCTCTTAATGTTAAAGAATGAAGCGTGGCCAAATTCGGATTATCGTAAAGTCATAAAACTAACGATTCTTTTAGTATTATCAACTATCGTGGGATGTGGAGGGGGTGGAGAGAGCAGCCCGATCACTTCCAATCTTTCCACCACGCCGTCTACCGAAGCAGATTCTTCTTCTGCCGAGACAGACCAGCCGTCATCAGATGTAGCCTCTCTTCCTGATGAACTACATGCCGGTGACGCAGAAGCTTCGGTAGAGGCTATTGCTTCTGCCCTGGAAGAGGAGCACGCAAATTTGACTGCCGACTCCCAACCTGATTTAACTGACTCCGGTACCCCAGAGAGCCAAGCGGAAGAGAATCCTCCCCCACAGGCCCCCACAGGAACCCCTGTGGTAGCGTTGAGCTCAACGCCGACAGGAGCTAGTGCAAATGTGACGTGGCAACCAAGTCCTGATTCAAACGTAAGTGGATACTATATTTATTACGGGAGACAACCTTCTGGAGAACCGGGAACGTGCGGCTATGAAGAGCGATATGCGGTTGACTCTTCCTCTATTACGATTATGGACCTTGAACCCAACACCCCCTATTTCTTTGCCGTGAGCTCATACTCCAGCCACGAGAGCCCTTGCTCAAATGAAATAGCTATAGTAACACCGCCTGCTAGAGCGTAAGACACCGATAGGCGAAACCACCAACCCTTGTGCGGGAGTCATGGATCCTGTAGGCACAAGAACAAAAACCAGGAAATTTTCTAAACGCAATGGCCTATCATTTGCCGTGCCTCCCTTGAGATCCCACAAGGCATACATAACCAGGCACTCTCCTGCGCACAACCTCACTGCTGTGCGCTAAGCCTATTCAACACGGTTGAGAACGCTGCTCGGTCGGGGTGCCCACTCTCGTGATTACTTATAGAAGGCAGTCACCACCTCAACCACCTCCGCTTGCTGTTTCGTCGTCAACTCTGGGAAAATCGGAAGAGCGATCGTGTCCTTGGCTGCCCGTTCAGACTCAGGGAAATCCCCCTCTCTATATCCCAGGTATCCAAAACATTCCTGTAAATGGAACGGAACCGGATAGTAGATTTCCACCCCAATCTCATTTTGTTTGAGATATGCCACCAGTGCATCTCGTCGCTCCACCCGGAGAACAAATTGGTTATAAATGTGGTAATGCCGAGTTCCCGATTGTCGATAGACCGGTATAGGTAAGCGCACCCTCTCTTTATGAACAAGCCCGCTGCACTCGAAGAGCTCTCCGTACCGGATCGCATTTTCCTGACGCCTCCTGGTCCATCCGTCCAGATAATTTAGTTTCACATTGAGGACCGCAGCCTGAATTGTATCCAGCCGAAAATTTCCACCGATCAGTTTGTGATAGTATTTTGGCTTACTCCCGTGGACTCGCAAGATTCTCATCCGCTCCGCAAGCTCGGGATCGCTGGTCACAGCCATCCCTCCATCACCTAAACAGCCCAGGTTCTTACTGGGGAAAAACGACAAACAGCCAATGGTACCCATACCACAAGTTCGACGACCATCACGGTATTCTGAGCCAATCGCTTGCGCTGCATCTTCAATGATGCTCAGGTTGTGCTGTTTGGCCACATCCATGATCGGTCCCATATCAGCACATTGTCCGTAAAGATGGACTGGGATGATGGCTTTGGTCCTGGTCGTCACAACCTGGCTAATCTTGGCAGGATCCATATTGTACGTTGTCGGATCGATATCAACAAAAACCGGCTTCGCTCCGAGACGAACAACGACTCCGGCCGTCGCAAAAAATGAATAAGGTGTAGTAATGACCTCATCACCAGGACCAATCCCGAGCGCCATGAGAGCAATCAAGAGTGCATCTGTCCCCGAGGTCACCCCGATCCCATATTGAGCCTGACAGTAGGCGGCTACCCTCTCTTCCAACCTGCTCACGTCAGGGCCCAAAATAAACGCCTGGCTCTTGAAGATCTGTTCCAACACCAACAGAATTTCCTGCTGAAGCGGCTCATGATGTGCCCTGAGATCAAGTAAAGGAACCCCCATGCAGCTCTCCCTCCTTTGTGGAACACTTAGGAATCTTGTGTGCACGTTTCCGCAGAAACAGACGCAGGAAGAAGGAACAAGATGCCTCCACCTCCCTGCATTTCTTTACCGAACAGTCGTGGTGAAATCTCAATTATGCTGAGACGCACTTGCAGGCCCATGAACCAGTCCAGGATGCGTAGCAGAGGCTTACGCGCCAGCTTGAGTTCTACAGCCAACTTACATCCAATCGTGAATGTTGCAACAAACACCCGGCACTGCCCACCACCATGGAAGCACCTTTTCTGAAGAGGCCGCAATTGTCCAACCAAGCGGGATTACCTTTGTCGCCACCCACATGCCAAATGCGCACGTACCTCCGCAAACCTCATCGACCGCGTTGCTTCTATGTTTCACATAAATAACAACCCTTGGGCCATGATTACGATTGACCATTCATACCCTCCAGACTAAGGTGCCTGGCGATCTCATCTGCAAGAATTTGTGAAAATACCTCCGCCCCCTTTGAGTTCAAGTGAGCCACATCCCTGAAGTATTCAGAGCGCCCAGTTATTCGCTCAGCGCTTCGTGCTGAAAGGTCGAGATACTCCACTCCTTCGTGAGTTAACTGTAGATCGGCGATACGCTTGGACCAATCAACCAACGCTGCGGAATCCTCCTGATACCGCGGGCTATGGAACAGAATGAGCCGTGTCCCATTGACCTTGCAATACCGAGCAAGCTCGCTTAGATAACTTAGCTTTAGCTCCCAGAAGGGAGGAAATTCATCACTTGAACTTTCAGCAGGACTTATGACGGGATCTACTCGCGCAACAAATGTGCCGTTAAGACCAACATATCCATCGTATTCATCAAGCATGTTATCGGTTCGCATAACCAGGTTCTTGATGATGGAGAGAACTTTTCCATTGAAACGATAGGAGAATGAAAGATACTTAACCCACTCGTATTCCCCACGCATTAGAAGGATACCCCGAACACGCTCACTTTCACCAAAGTAGCCTGAAAAGACATGTGTTCTCGCAAGTTCTTTTTCGGAATACGACAGGGATGCATAGTCTATATGAAGGAGGATCGCCTTGGGAGGGGCGTGAGCATGTGTCCAGATGTCAAGAAGCATGATCGCATAAAGAAAGTCATGGCCGTTAATTCCAGCATTGAATACCGATCCCGATAGTTGTTTTTTCAGAATGGCTGGTATCACATGATGCTTGGCCCTTGATGAACCAAGTACCAGAAAGTCAGCCTTCCGTCGAAGGACACCATTAATGATTCCCCCACTATCACCAGTAGTCGTGTGCAAATAAAGCCGACTTAGAACACAACCAATCATCTGATCTATTCCAATGATAAGAACAGCTATAAACAGAACATGCTTCATGGGACCCCAATTAGGAAAGACTTGACTAGTTCACGTGTCCGTTTGGGAATCTATTCTCAGAGTAGTCAATAGAGGGAATCCGGTTAGCATCCACTGTTTAGGATTCTTTCCGTTGAATGCCCCCATAGCCTCGCCAACAGCCGTCATTGCACCTACTACAGATTTATTAGCCCGCATCTGACGAACAGCCAGTTGGTATTCTTCGCTAGCTCAGAGTAGCGAAATTTGGCCCACTCCAAAATGCGCTTTATCACCAAGAATGCGCGTTCGACATTAGGACATACTTCCGACCTTCGTGCAATTCATGGCACATCCACCTCGCCAAGGTCCAGTCCCGATGGGTGTTGGCATGGATTAAGCTGTTGGCCTCGGGGGCTCGGTGCTTGATGACTTCGCGTTATTCGCAGTAGGCGGCATCACCCCAAACTCGCGTCTTGCGTCCATCCAACAGATCCAGAGCACTTGCTTGCTACACACATTGGCTGCGGCCACCGAACAAATTGGCTTGGCTCGACTATTGACACCCCATGTGGGCTTTCAAACCGAAATACTACTGCTCTCCTTTTTCCCCTGATACATCCATGAAGACCGCTCCTTGATGCGATTTTTCGACGAGTTAGGAGCCTGTCCGATACTGAAGTGAGTGAGCCCTATTCATACTTGACTGAGTCCGCTCTCATTCTGCCGCGCCTTGATGGGCACAGCCCATACCTAGGGCTCTCCTGCCATCATTACGTCGCCTTTCTGTAGCCGCCTCGTGATCGCAGGCTCTCGCCACGACATCGGCGTCGATGTCGTAAGGTCGTCCAGAGCCTGAGCATATTGTGCGTGATACAGATCAGTGTCCATTCCGCGCAGCACAAATTGTCGACAGCCACGGCCCTGCTTGATCTGGCCAAACACCGGTTCGACGATCGCTTTGCGCCGCGCATAAAATCGGCGACCGTGCGTCGTGAGGGGACAACACTCCCCTTAGCATCTGACGCCAGCAGGATCCGAGTCTCCTGGTCGGTGAAGTTCTGCTGGGCCTTGGAGTGAGGGACCGCACTGGGAAGCTGCGGTGGCCGTCCTCCGCGTGGCCGGTCGCCCCTCTCCCGGTGTCGGGGGCGGCCCGTTTGAGTGGCGCGTCTGCCTGGGCCTCTTGCTCCAGCACGGCCTTGGCCGCCAGAATGATCGTGAGCCGCTGCTCCTGGCGCGACAGTTGAGTGGACAGTTCATCTCCTCGCCGGGCCTGGCCATGGCATTGCGTTGACGTTTCCTTAGAACTGAAAGTAGATAAACTGGGTTCCGCTGTCCACACCGAATAGGACTACGACAAAGAAGAGAGCCACCGCATAGACCATCCTAAAGCCAATGTGAAAGGAATCCTGATGTTCCCAGTAGTCTGTCATCCGATTGAATACATCTAGAGATAAAAGCACAGCTATAGCAAAGAGAGCCTGAGGAATGACGCTCGCATCCCAGAACAACGAGCCATGGTCAAATGCGATCTTTCGAAAAATCTGTCCTGCAGTTGCTAGACTATCGGCTCGAAAAAATATCCAGGCCAACAGAACAAGATGGAAAGTGAAAATCAGCTTGAGAGCTTGAATAACAAGGATCGGCTTCCCCCGTCGCTTACCAGGGAACAAGAAACGAGTAGCGTGGCCTGCCAGGCGGTAGACCACCATGTATATACCGTGCACCCCCCCCCAAGCAATAAAGGTCCAATTCGCCCCATGCCAAAAGCCGCTCACCAAGAACACGAGAAATAGATTAAAGCTATTTCTCTCAACTGAAACTCGATTTCCTCCAAGAGGAATATATACATAATCACGAAACCATGTGGATAGCGAGATGTGCCAACGTGACCAAAACTCAGGGATGGAAGTTGAAAAATACGGCGTCTCAAAGTTCTTCATGAGATCAATACCATAAACTCGCGAAGCCCCCCGAGCAACGTCGGAATAACCAGAAAAGTCTGCGTATATTTGAAACGCAAAGAAATACGTAGCCAAAAGCAGGCTTGTGCCGGTGTGTCGACCAGCAGAATTATAGACAGTGTCAACATACACTGCAAGGTTATCAGCAACAACCACCTTCTTGAAGAGTCCCCAAAGCATCAATGAGAGTCCTTCGCCCAATCGCATCCAGCTGAATGCTTTCGGCTCATGAAACTGATGCAGCAAGTTCTGCGGGCGCTCGATTGGGCCTGCCACTAATTGCGGGAAATACATAACATACAAAGCATATATCCCAATGTGTCTCTCCGCGCGCTGCTTACCACGGTAGACCTCCAGGACGTAACTGAGGCTCTGAAATGTGTGGAACGAAAGTCCGATAGGTAAGATGATGCGGAGCGCTTCAATAGGGTAGTTCCAATGAAGAATTGAAGCAAGAGCCTCGACATTTTGGTTGAAGAAATTAAAATATTTAAAAAAGAACAGCACGACACAGACCGAGGCAACGCTCAGCAGCATGTACAGACGCTTTTTATGCGGAGCTTCAGTATTTTCGATCCAGATCCCCGCGAAGTAGTCGATGATGATCGTTGTGAATAGGATAAGAATGTAAATGGGAATGAAAGACATGTAGAAAAAGCAGCTAGCACTCAGCAGCATTGGCCAGCGGAGCCAGTGTGGCAAGACAAAGTAAGCACTGGTCACCACAATGAAAAACACAACAAAATCAAATGAATTGAACAGCATATTCAAACTGTGTACGTTAAGAGAAACTGCCTTTTACATGAAGCGAGGACAACACAGATAAACCCAACTCACAGGCGCAACTGCAACCAATAGAAGTGACTGGGGTTGGTGGGACAATTTCTGTCCGTTCATGAGCAGCGCCTGGCGAATGCGGCCTATGCAGCGACAGGCCGTGCAGGCCTTCGGTCATCATAATACATGTTCTCTGTTGACAGCTCGCCAGTGCGCAATAGGGATACATCTGATGGGTGGAATGCCCCTAGCTGGTTGAGACCTACGATAAATGGCCGCACGATCAACCATTCTAATTAGGTCAATCACCTAATACCTCCCAACGGCGTACCCCTCGTGCCTTAGCAGGTCCCATGGCATGCGAGCTCTGACAAAAGTATTCTGCAGATGCAACTCAACGATCCACCACTTCAAAGCCAGTGACTGCAGGTAATAGCCGGTCGAACGGGCCAACGCAGGAGTTGGCACTAACGCACGCTCGGCAAGGGATGCGTACGCTTGATCATCGCTTTGCGCTCAGAAATCCCGTCTTGGGGAGCACCCCTTCTATACAATCACTCTCCAAGGTCGGGCAAACTCCCCTACGACAGACAGCGCAGACAGAAGCCCACATCCTAGATGCCACTTGGCAGGCGCCAGCCGACTGGGCGACACACTGGAGTACCCACAAGCTAGCAGCCCAGCTCAGGGTCAGTCACATGCGGATGGCGCAGGTCTTGGCAAAACATGGACTCAAGCCACATCGACTGGAGCGCTATATGGCATCCACCAACCCGGATTTCGAGGCGAAGGCCGCGGACATCATCAACCTGTATCTGAACGCGCCTCAGTATGCAGCCGTGTTTTGCGTAGATGAGAAAACCGCCACTCAGAACTTGGCTCACAAAGATCCGGTTCTCCCACCGGTCAAGAGATTCAGGTGATTGCCGATAGCCTCTCAGTTCACAAGACCACTCGAGTCACCGAGTTTCTATAGACCCACACGACGGTGCACCTGCATTTCACGCCGACGTATTCATCATGGCTCAACCACGTTGAACTGTGGGTTCGCTAAGATCGAGCGCGACGTGATTGCCTAGGCGATCTTTAGATCGGTCAAGAACCTCGACGAGAAACTGAACACTATATGCATCACTACAATAAGGTCCCCACGATCGTGAAGTGGGAATACGGTAATCGGTCTAGACGCATCGGTCCACAATTACCCGTTACAGGCCACTAGGCAGTGATCTGAGTGGGGTGGACGCTGAACTGCCTCACCACTTCAGCCAGCGTCTTGTCACCTGTGACGACGGCCAACACCCACCTAAGCCTTAACCTTGGCCCCATGATTTTGTCTCGTGCGCTTGATTGCCTCGCTCCTCTCGTGAGCCACCTTCTGGTGGTGTGGGTAAAGCCAGGCTACTACTTACCTTGCTGTCCGAATCTCTAGAGCCCCCTCCAGAATAGGATGGATCATCCTGACCAAGGTATCCAAAACGGCCAATCACACCCAGTAACAACTGATGCAGATGCTTCGCAATCTCCCTCCGGCTATACAGTTGTTCAGCCGCGTGGCGACCTGCCGAACCAAGTTCTCGCCGCAATGCTGGATCTGAAGCGAGCCGACGAACTGCCTCTGCCAGCCTCTGAACATCGTCGTAGGGAACGACCAGCCCAGCCCGTGCCTCGAGCACACGGCGAGCCCCCTCTCCTCCTCCAGCAAACAAGATCGGTAAACCACTGGCCATCGCTTCATAAATTTTGCTAGGCACAGCGCCAGGGATTGAAAATTTAAGGACATGAAACCCAACAGTGGACGAAGCAAGCAACGCGGGGATTTTCTCCTTTGGTTGGGCGTTGAGCAGACACACATTGTGAAGACCTTCAGCTTTGATTCGGCGTTGCAACAACTCACGATCCGCTCCATCTCCGATCAACACAAACTGGACATGATTCAAATCTCGCACTGCTGCCGCAACATCAAGGACAAGGCTCAACCCCTGCGCTACCCCCATGACTCCAGCATAGATAAATGTCAGTCTGGCCTGATTGCCTAGCAGCGAGCGGGCCTGATCGTCTGCAAACTGAGAGCCAAACCTAGTTATGTCAACACCGTTCGTAATAACCTCCGCAGGAGTTAATGGACATCGCCGTCGCACCGACTCAATAATCTCATTTGATGTGCCGGTTACGAGTGCTGCCCTTCGGTAGTAGGACAACTCAAGAGCTTCGGCCGTTGCAAGCACCAGTCCATTCCTGACGATGCCCATGAATTTGGCCGACTCCGGCCAAAGATCTGAGACATTGAAAACCATTGGAATGCCCCATCTCCCAGACAAACGCACGCCAGCATGCCCAAGGAATAAGGGAGGTGATTCAACAAACAACACATCTGGCTTGGTGCATAGTGTGGGTCCCCAGCGAAGAACTGAATTGATAAATGAAAAATAGCACCTCAACCTATCAACGAATCCCTTCTGCGCAGGACGCAGCGGCACCCGTACTACGGAGAGTCGACCAATAACTTCCCTCACGGGCTTCCTCAGGTCATACCCTTGAAAAACTCGTCCTGTCGGGTAATTGGGCAGAGCAGTGAGAACTTCCACCTCCCACCCCAGGCTGGATAGTTCCTGCCCCAGCTCAAACAGACGTGTCTGAGCAGCACCGATTTCAGGTGGAAAATATTGCGTTAGCAGAAGAATGCGCGGCATGGGTTCTTACTACCTAAATCAGGGGCAATTCCTACACGTACCCGCTCACCATCTCAAGGAGTTGAGAGCGGAAATTTGGTCTCATAATTTGAACTTAAACATTCCACGTAGCTTGTCCGAGAAGTCTTCGAACCTAAGTTCTATGATACCCTACTACTTGCTGCAGGGAGCTTCATTGAACGCGAGCATCAGCCCCCCCCCCACCATATCAGCACTGAGCAATGATTACCTCGGAACCGTGCCCCCGGATTCATACAGTCAAAAATTCCGAACCAACATGAAGCTTGACCTGGCCCTCAGCCCCCTTAAAGAGCTGATCACTTGACCGTCTTGACCTAACAGTCGGTACTTGATGAGCAAGCCCCTTACTTCTCTCTGAAGAACGCAGCTGTATAGGAAGCCATACGATATCTACACTGACCACCAATGTTTATCAATGTACAAAATCAATACAATCCGTAGCTTGCGGTTATATAAGATCGGCACATTATTTGCTAACCATGTGTGAGCTTTGTAACCAAAGAGACGCCCACAGGTGTGATAGTGCTTCATTCATCTGTTTCTCATAATCATCTAATGGCGCCCTTCGTGATCATAACTTCTTATTGTTGATGAGGCATCATAATGTTAACTAGCTTGACAAAATTTCGTCACTTTCTCTTCATTCCAACCTGCGGAGTGATATTTCTCTTCGCTCTGGGAGCCCCCCTGATCGCACAAGGCACGACTTATTATGTATCGCTCACGGGAAAAGACTCAAATTCTGGCACCTCAACAAGTGCACCATTCCGAACTCTTTTGAGAGCTGTCCAACCATTGGACCCAGGGGATACCCTTTACATCCGTGGCGGTACATGGACAGAACAGCTAGACCTCATGAAGTACAACACGTCTGGCACATCCGGGAAATATATTAAGATTTCCGGATACCCAGGCGAGACGGTCACAATTCGATACGCCGAACCGATTTCAGGAGGATACGGCCCGATCAAGGCGAGAGGAACCAGAGGATATTTGATTTTCGAGAATTTTGTATTAGACGGAATCAATATGCCACCTGCTACAGGCTGGCAGATCGATGGCTCAAACCATCATTTTGTTCTCCGCAATCTTGATATCAAGAACTTTCGATATAACGGGCTATACACAGCAGGCAACGACATCCAAGTCATTAATTGCAAAATACACGACAATAAACCACCCACCTCAACAGGCTACTACTACGGAATCTATGCTAATCGTAGCTCTAACCTACTAATCCAAGGCAATCAAATCTACAACAACTCTGGTGGCGGGCTGCATCTCTATCCCGGTCCGCACTCAAACCCGATAATACGTAATAACTCGATAATGCACAATAATTATCAAGCCCGTGCATCAGTTGGAGGAATCATTCTTTATAGTTCAGCAGGACCCATTTCCAATGCAAAAATCTACAACAACCTTGTGTACAGAAATGGGACCTCTTCTTCCGGTCCTGCAACTGGGATTCGCCTCGTTAATACGACTAGCACGAAAGTTTGGAACAACACGATCTACGGAAATAAAACGTATGGACTGCAAATCTCGTCTGGCAGCTCAACCACGGCTCAGAATAACATCCTCTATGGAAATGGGACTGCCAACTATTCCAATCATGGCAGCAATACAACATATACTAACAATGTTACAACAGATCCAAAGTTCATGAGTGCCTCTTCCAACAACTTCCAACTTCAGTCAAGCAGCCCTGCTGCAAACAAAGGAGTTGCGTTAAGTAGCGTCCTCAATGATTATAGGAATGTCCCAAGGCCGAAAGGCGCGACCCATGACATTGGAGGTTACGAGAACTACTGAGAATCATCCGTCGAGTGACGTTTGCATAGAGAGACCCAGTCAGTAATTGACCTATGCAGGTTTCACTATCCTTTCGTGCCTACCCATGTAGACATAGGTTTCCTGGCTATCCGTCGAGACCTCTCTTAGTGCATTTCTCGTAAGAGATCCTCGGATGCGTTGCATCTGAGGCTCCCCCATATCTTCCAGACCAAACTCCACATTAGAGACATCTGCTTATCACGCATTCCGCAACAGCATACTTAAGCGAAGATTCTTGCCGTGTGGGATGACCTATCCTGCTCCCCTTGAAATGGAGACCACCTTCACGACATGGTCCTAAGCGGACCGAGGAGGTGGCGAGATGGCAACAGAGACAACCGAACCAATCGAGCGCTGGACGGCCAAGCGGCGTGTCGCACTGGTGATCAGCCTCCTGAAGGGCGAGACCTTCGTGGCGGAGGTCGAAGGTTGGCGGGAGAAGTTTCTGGCCGGAGCCGAGAACGCATTGCGCACGCGCCCGAGGG